>CAWISD010000040.1:0-11562 GCA_963838615.1 uncultured Nitrososphaeraceae archaeon | reverse complement strand
AGTCGCGGCTCATAGTATCGTTTACAGATTCAGAACATCTATTTTATGTATGTCCAAAATCAATGGATGTTAAATAGATCTCAAAAGTATAATTGATGGATATAATGTTCTATAGATTGTCAGTTAACACTAATAAGACATAATTCTTTGTTATTATAATATACAAAAAGATTATGTCTATTAATTACATGTTTATGTACCTTTCATTCTTCTATTGCATGGAAAATACTAATCAAAGTATTCATTGTTCTATCCTTAATATACTTGCATGATACTCTCGATAATGCTTTTCTATTAAGATGACCGAATATGATGATTTAGTTCGAAGAATCTGCATGCTTGTAGTGGATGCACGGTACCACCGTCTGTGAAAACGGTTGTTCTCTCTTTATTCTTCTATAACATTTGAAATAAATCGCTCGGCTGACACAAACATATTTCTCTGCTCCTTTGATATGCTTTTTGCAAGTATATTGTTAGGTTCGGTTTCGATAGCGATCCAAAGTCATATCAATTCAGAACCGCCTTTTACTGTGATTTCATTTTTTTATATACAAGAATATCCATTGATATTCTTTTTCTTTTTGTTTATATTTTCTTTGGGTTGTACTTTTGTATCCATTCCTAAATAGAGACATGACTTTTATTTAGCAAATATAGAAAATACAATGCTTTTGTAGTGTTCCTTAATGATAAACCTAAAAATTACAGGTACAATCCATAACCGATAATTTGTGAAGGTGTTATAATTCTAGAACTTATAAAAGAAATGGTCATTTTCAAGTTGATAGGTTTTTCCTTAAGTTAACCGGGCTCAAAATATTGTACTTTCCTGTTTCCACTGCTCTTTAACTGTGTTGAATTTAAGCGAATCAACTAGAAAATATTCTATTCTCAAAATATCTCCATTTCTTTACAGGTATTTCTGTACTTATTTGGCCGGCGAGTTGCTTTATCCACAAATATAATAAATTTTTTAAATTTCTTTTTCTTGATCCTCATATACTATCTGAATAGTTGTTTATCGTTGTTTACCATCAACTGATATCACTTAAAAAAGATGATGGTTTTGCATCATTTATAGATTTAACGAAAGATATTTTAGTATTTAGTATTCAAGAACAAAAAGAGCAATCTTTATAGAGAAACTATCTGTTAAGAGATGTTTGGTAACTATGCTATTGGTATAATTATATCAGATAACTTTTAATAGTATTTCATAATATACTATTGGATAATAATAATCTGTATACTAATGTAATAAAGTTTCAAGAACAACTTGCAAAAAAGATTATCATGAAAGATGATTTTGACAGAGAAATTGAATTTGTTTGTGGAGTCGATGTATCGTATAAAAAGGAAATTGCACATTGCTCAGCAGTAATAGTCAAAAAAAATACTTTGGAAGTAGTAGAAGTAGTAAAGAGTAAAAGTAATATAAAACATCCATATATTCCTGGATTATTTATATTAAGGGAATCAAATCCAATACGGCATACTTTAAAATTACTTAAGAATCCTTTTCAACTTTTACTTATTGATGGACATGGAATACTTCACCCTAGAAGATGTGGCTTGGCATGTTATATTGGCATAATTACAAATAATCCTACTATTGGAGTTGCAAAAAGTTTGTTATGTGGAAGTATCCGGCCAGATAGTTTTGTGGAATATGATGAAGATGTTCTTGGATATGCCATAAAAAGAGAAGGTAACCTAAAGAAAATGATTTATGTAAGTATAGGTCATAAATAAGTCTACTTACCTCTAGTACAACTGGTTAGATCATTAACAAAGATAGGGGAGTTGATTCAAGAACCGCTTAGAATTGCAGATATTGTATCGAAAGATCATGATAATAAAAGAATATATTAAATTAAGTTCCTGTAGCTTAATTAAATACAGACTCCTTCAGAGGCGCATTGTATTATCAATCTCTCTCCCAATCTTTTAGATATCCTTACAGATGATAATCTGATTTGAGTTAAAGAGAAAATTAGAACATATAAGTAATATAAAGACGATAAGATACTAAGAGCATGAGAAAGAACTCTGTCTCTTGTTTTCAGTTTGAAATGTCTGCCTACCTGCACATATATTTTTCTCTTTTTCCATATTTTCTTTTAGATAATCGTTAACTCATATACGGTATTTTCTTATTATCTACTTGTAAATTTTATCAAATTCTTGTGCTGTTAAGCCAGTAAATGATTTGAAAAGTATTGGTTTTGTGGCTAATCATATCATACAAAAGTAATATTTGGGCATTTCATGGAAGAATTAATGGTCTAGATCTGTTTAGGCGCAATTATAAGAAAGATAATCTATATCAGTCTTTTCTTTACCGAATTTACTCTTTCGTCTAATGTCTCTGATTTATCCAATCTTTCGTCAATACGTATTGTTGAAATTATTCGTTTAATGCCAATATCTTTCAATGCCTGATGCGCTATATCAATTGACTTTAATATATCTTTAATATTATCGGCCTCTAATACTGTTCCCATTGCAGTCAAAGTAACTTTAACTTGTTGAATTTTTTGAATAGCATCAAAAGCAATCGCTATTTCTTTACTTATGCTTGTTTGCATTGTATTAGGTGAGTAATTTTTTCCTAATGGAATTATACTAATCTCTGCAACTACTTTTTGATTTTCTATCGCCATATTTATTAATATAATTAATTAATATGTAAATTTTGATTTTTATTGACTGCTATATATATATGCTAATTGGTATAAATATGCTTACTTTATCCGAGAACAGAATGATGAAAAATTAATGATCATAAAGCTGTTTTGCAAGTAGTTATGCAAGAGATTAATGTTATGAAATATGAGATTTTAAAATTCTTACGATAAATTATGTTTAAATCTTATTAACATAAATTAATATTTGACGATAATGACAAATAAACTGAACAGACCCCTAGGTATAACGTTTATAGCGGTAGTTACAATAATATTCGGAATACTATATCTTTTGACTGGATTTGGTTCAATTGTAATTGGAACAGGAGCCATTTTTTCACACATGTCAATAAATTATACAGATAATTCGAATGTATTACCACCAACATCCCAAATTATTGAAAATATGTTTATTACTATAGGTATAATTCTTCTGATAATTGGGATAGCATATATAATCATGTCCTATGGGCTAGTAAAAGGTAAAGGATGGTCATGGACCATTACAGTTATATTAATAATAATGAATCTTGCAATTTCGATAATTCCAATAATTATTGGTTTATTATCTGCGATACCAACAATAAATAATGATTACTCACTATTAATAATAGTATTAGCTCCAACCCTTATTGATATATCTATTAGCATCATAATATTGTATTATTTTTACAGACCTCATGTAAAAGTTTTTTTCGGTAAATCCTAAATACCGAAAATACAATTTTACAGTGTATTCCAACACATCGAATGGCTCTAACAGATCTGTAAATAATGCACTAGATCTCCTCTGCATAATTGAGCTTAAACAGTTTTATGACAGCTATTTCTTCTATCAAATGCTCTTCCTTTGCTTTCCCACAAAAGATTGCTAGAAAAAACTGCTTTTCAAGTTATTTACAGGCCTTACAGTAAAAGCATTTGATGAGATTTATGATGAGAGAGAAAGAAAATATCATAAGCACGAGATACAGACGCTTTTTCCAATGAAAAGGTAGAGAACGGAAATTTCCTGCTGGAAGACCTTTCAAACTGGATGTGAAAAACAGATTTTTAATGCTTTTAGTGTATCATCGGCTTTACATTACCTACACTTTGACAGGATTTCTATTTGATTTAGATCAGAGTAACGTCTGTAGGGCTTTCAAAAGATTAAATATTGTATATGGTAAGAAAAAGTATAACACGTCATAAGTTAAACAACAAACCAAAGAGGCTGAAAACGCCAGAAATTGAAAAGTATTTTCCCGGATTTATGGATGTTACAGATTGTACAGAATAGCAGATACAATAATATCAGTAGATAAGAACAGAATAAAGAAATTCTATTCAGGCAAGAAGAAAAGACATACTGCTGTGAAGAATCAGCTTGTGATTAATAACCTGGGTTATATCATCTATAAATTAGGTCATAAGAAATAAGACATGATTATATATATATAAAAATATTAAAAGAATCACCATGTCGCTCCAAACAAGTTGTTAGTGTAGTTGATCTGGAATACCTTGGAGTAGATAAGGACTTTCCAGAACAAAAATCATCTTTACCGTATAAAAAGAAAAGAAATCTATGGATTATCTGCAAAAGAAAAAGATTACAATAAAATACATTCGAAAAAGAGAATAGTTATAGCGCATACCATCATAATTGTCGATTGAAAAAGTCATGATAATGAGTGATATATTCAGAAATAGATTAATAAGGTACGATAAAGTGTCAGATATCGTATATGGACTGATAAACTATAGACTAATAAACAATTATAACTAGAAACAATTACAATATCCGTATCAAAAAGTATAGATTGTTTCTAATTATGTAAGAAATCTATTAAACATCATAAACACTATTCCTGCACAGTAAGGTTTTCATAAACTTGGTATTATTCATAGGTAGGTGATTTACGAAAGCAAAGGATATTAATATTATTGTTTTTTGTCCTTATTTACTATGAATTAAAAAATTGTTAATAATGTTCATTTATTCTGGGTTTTTAAATTACTAATTACAATACAATTATACAAATTGATTTGTTATTATGTGTGGTTTATAACGTGTTTTCAGATAATTTTTAAAAGTCCAAATTAAAAGATCTATTTGAAAATAGTTTTAGATTATTATCAATACGAATGAGGAATCTTAAAAATGACAGTATTGTGTATAAAAATTTCTTATTAACTTAAACAAGGATCAGACAAAAAATAATAATAATAATAAAAACTATAATAAAACTTTAGATAAAAGTGTAGTTGTTAAACAGTATCTATGTTTAAAAGTATATCTCAAAGTTTCTTGTCACTTTTATTAATTCTAGTTTTAACCAGTAGTTGGCTAGTATTACCAGTTAACTCTGTAACTCTATCACTTTCAAATCCCTATACTCCTCCTTTAACTCAAGACAGCAACAATGCTATTACACCTATCAAACATTTGGTAGTAATATATCCAGAGAACATTGCGTTTGATCACTACTTTGCAACTTATCCTAATGCTACAAACCCGCCTGGCCAACCGCATTTTTCAGCCTTACCAAATACGCCGTCAATTAATGGTTTGATAAAAGACTCTACTAAATAATAACACAAATCTGGCTAATCCTTTTAGACTTGATAGGCAGGATTCAAAAATAGTTGCAATATGTGATAACAATCATGCATACAGTGCAATACAGAAAGCATACAACGGCGGCCTTATGAATAAATTTGTAGGGGATGATTTTTAATACCACTTCTGAAAGTTGCAACCCAAATCAACCCATGGGTTTTTTTGATGGGAATACAGTAACAGCACTTTGGAATTACGCTCAGCATTTTGCAATGAGTGATAACTTTTATAGTACTAATTTTGGAGCATCATTGGCAGGACACATCAATCTCATATCTGGCCAAACGCATGGTGTTTTGCCAAAAGATATGAAAAATGAGGTTTCTAACGGTACCCTCATAGGTGACCCGGACACAAAATTTGATGACTGTTCAGTACATCATACAATATCCTTTACAGGAAAAAATATAGGTAATATTTTGAATGAAAAAGCAGTAACATGGGGATGGTTTCAGGGAGGGTTTAAACCAACTAACATGACTGCTATAGATAGTTATAATGGTAATACTATTACAGCGGCCCAAGGTAAGGTCATATGTAATTCAGCACATGTCAACATAGCAGGTAAAACATCACTGATTACGTAGTTCATCATGAGCCATTTCAATATTATAATTCAACTTCAAATCCACATCACCTGCCACCAACTTCTGTTAAGATGATAGGTCACACTGATCAAGCTAACCATCAATATGATCTATCTGATTTTTGGGATGCCGCGGCAAATGGCAATTTACCTGCAGTTAGCTTTCTTAAACCAAGTCAGTACCAGACAGGACATCCCGGGTCTTCAGATCCACTAGATGAGCAGACATTTATCGTAAATACGATTAATAAACTTGAGAAACTACCACAATGGAATAATACTGCAATTATAATTGCATATGATGATTCTGGTGGATGGTATGACCATGTTATGCCACCCATTATCAGCCAATCAAGTGATCCGAAATATGATACACTCCTTGGACCTAATGGCCTTTGTGGTCATGCTTCCGCTAATGCTTATCAAGATCGTTGTGGTTATGGTGGACGTTTACCTATGTTAGTGGTATCTCCGTGGGCAAAAAGTAACTATATAGATCACTCTGTAACAGACCAATCATCTATCTTAAGATTTATAGAGGATAACTGGAACTTGGGTAGGATAGGAGACCAATCATTTGATGAAAAAGCAGGTTCAATTCTTAACATGTTTAATTTTACGGCCGCCGCCCCAGGTCATTACGCAAAACCTCTGTTTCTTGACCCTACGACAGGACTAGAGAAAGAAACCACGAAAAAGAAAAAGTAGAAATGGTTGTTCACTAGATCTCTTGCATAATTAGACACCTAACAAATTTTTATAGATTATCAGGTATTAATTGTAATATTTATATTTTAATGTGCGGATTATGATCAACATATGTTCCATAATAGAAATTTTTTTAATGAGATTAATTATGCAAGATCTACTATCTATCTGATTTTTATATTCATTGAAGCAATTTTATTAGGTTTTAAAGTATCTACATCATCTATGAATTATAGTTATTAGAAGTAATGTTTTAGATGATTTGTTGCGTGATTCGGTAAATCGTTTATCATTAACGTTTTAGATGCAAAGAATGTGACACAAATAGTGATAATTTCATTGGTTTTGTTATGAATGAGATATATCTTTAAATGTATTTCTAATCATGCAATAAAGCAGGTTATGTACAAACAATAGTATACTAAAAGCATAAGGATTCTATCCCTTTTATTCAGCTTAGAATGTCTTCCAGCATCTATTTCTCTTTCCCGATCTTTTCTTTTGAATAATCTTTGTACCTCATATTTTTTATATCTTTTTTGACATGCTTTTTCTTTTATATATCGAACAAGGAATATGTCTCCATATTTTTGATCATTCTCTTCTACCAATTTAGAAGGCAAATGTGATATAGCGGCAGAAAGCCTTTTTTGTTGCAAAACTTGAACTTGTTAATCTGAAATTGTTTGTATATTTTCTAATTATTATTTTGGATTTAATAATGGAAATGAGATTATTTTTTTAGTTGTTTTATTTGGTATACTATTTCTATTGTTAAATGAAAGGGAGAACTGTTATGAAAAAATTTTAAAATCGGTGCTAACAGTATAATGGATTTATACTGAAAATAGTAACAATATCCTGATATTCAAGATATTTGCAATAAATCTATTTATGCTAATTACACAATAGATCTATTTATTTACGGTTTGATCATTAAAATAGATAGATTAAAAGATTACCTTGCCACATTAATTATAAATTAATTTATTTTTTTTATTTTTTATTAAAGAAGAGAAATTTAGTAACATAGCATTTTATGCTTAAACGAAATTAATAGATCTCTTGCATAATTGCAACTAAACAGCTTTATGACCATTAGTTTATCATCAACCTGTTCTTTCGTTGCTTTCATACGATAGGTTATCCAAAAAACCACTACTTTTCAAATCATTTACCGGTATTACAGTACAAGAATTTGATGACATTTATGATAAAGAGATAACAAAAAAATATACAAACATGAGATAAAGCGTTTATCTAATAGAAAAGATAGAAAAAGAAAGATTGGTGCAGGTAGACATTTCAAACTGGATTTAAAAGATAGATTTGTAATGATTTTGGTGTATTATCGCCTTTACATTACTTACACGTTAGCTGGCTTTTTATTTGATTTGGATCAGAGTAACATTTGCAGAGATATTCAAAAGATTGAACGATTGATAAGACAATGTGTACCAATTCCACAAAAGATATACAATATAACAAAGAGGCTAAAAACTCCAAAGGAAGTTGAAAAATATTTTCCAGGCTTTCTGGCTTTTACAGATTGTACAGAGCAGCAGATTCCAAGACCTGTTGATAAAGAAAGAAGAAAAAATGTACTATTCAGGTAAGAAGAAAAAGCATACTGTTAAGAACCAACTTATGGTTAACAACATCGTGGTTATATCATTCATAAAACAAACATCATAAGAAAGGAAAAAGACATGACTATGATATTTATAAAGAAGAATCATCCTGTTACTCCAAAACAAGTTGTTAATGTATTTGATCTTGGATATTTGGGAGTAGAAAAGGATTTCCCAGAACAACTATCTGCCTTACCATATAAAAAGAAAAGAAACCAAGATTTATCTCAAGAAGAAAAAGATTACAACAAAATTCATTCTAAAAAGAGAATAGTGATAGAGCATACTATCTGCAGATTGAAAAAGTACAGGATAATTAGCAATGTATTTAGAAATAAATTAAGAAAATATAATAGAATATCAGATATAGTATCAGGTCTGGTAAACTATAGGATAATGAACCAGGTTTACTAAAAACCAAATAAATATCATATTTGATGGTGTAGATTGTTTCTAATTATGCAAGAGATTCTAATGATAATATTGGATAAACAAAAAAGGATTAGATACTATATATAAAACACACATAAAATTATTTACCAAAATACGCCTTGACATTTGGTCTATATAGATAGTAAATTACAATAGCATTGACTATTACATGGAATAATGATCCTATATTTCCAACTACAAGCGACCCTAGACCTACAATAATCCCTATCACAGATACTATCAAGGTTAAAATCCAAGCCCATTTAACCCTTTCAACAGTCCATAAGCCACAGCAAAATAGGCTAACCCAATTATAACAAAAATTCCACCAAGATTATTCCAATTACTGGTATTAGCACTATTACTGCCATTCCACTAAAAAATGAACCAATACCTCCAATAACAGCAAGTATCGCAATTATTGTAACACCCAAAGGTCTATTTCTTTGCATTAATTATGTTTAATGACTATTACCTATTAAACTTGCATCAAATCAATAGTAGTTTCTCTTATTACGATACTGACTTGCATACATCCATAGATATATTTTTAGTAACCTATTTGCTATAATTTATTGCTAGTTGAAAGATATATAGTATTAGATGAGGCATACAAGTACAAACACGATGCTGATGTATAAGAAATATTATTCTTCTTGTAAGGTGTGTACTATCCGAGAAGCAGTATATCGAATAAGTAGCACAAGAATTACATGAATCGAGCCTGGGCTTTTAAATGGTACAAAAGATATGCCGATGATGAAGGTTAGGACGGGCTTAAGGATAAACCAAGGAGCGGAAGGCCGCTTCTGGTAGACAATAACTTGATGAAAATAAGAAATGAATTGAAGATAGTAACATCGGTTGAGATTTCAGACACAGGTGATGCGGACATTATTCAAAAGAGAGCCGATCTCAAATATCATGAAGTACATATCTATAGGCTGCTTTATAAATGGAGATTTATATCAAGGATTCCGGAGAAGAGATTTTTGAAAGAACGGCCGCTACTACACAGAAAGAGATAGAGAGTTTTAAAAGAGGGTACAGAATGTCCTAATTAATCTTAAAACAAACTAGAATATCTAGGTACAAGATGAATCGTGTTTGTACATGGTTCATTTGTAAGAAGAAAAGTGGATTGTAAGACAAAAAAACCCATTTTTAGTGACTGGTTCTTATAGTAAAACTATCATATTTTTGGAGTACTATCAAAAAATGGTAAACAACTCTTCAGACAGCAGTATGAAAGATTTAACGGCCATCATCCTTTATCAAATACCTTGAAGAAGAAAGAAAGAAATTTAAAAAATTTGTTATATTCATAGATAGATGGCGCAACACCCCGCATAGATCTAAAGTAGTACAGCAATATTTGCATGGAAATGTTGATAATGTTAAAATTGAGTATTTTCAAGGTGGTTCACCCGAATTTAATGCGGTAAAAGAATGCTGATGGAGGCAGGACTAATAAAGTATAATCTTTTATCTGATTATTGTCCTAATTTTCAATCGCTTAAATATATAATTACTTGATATTATAGAATAAGGCAATTCAACTTGGATATCAAAAAGTATCTACTAAGGTCCACGATTTAATGTGATTGGCTGAAATCTGGATTATTAATATTTGTAATATAACAAAATTCTGCAGATCTATTATTTGTTGTAATGCTATTTGACATAATATATCTATAGTAGCATTGTATTTAAAAGTTGGTAATTATAGGAATTTATAACCATATAAAACCATTATAAAACAATATATAAAGAAAAATTATTATCATATTTAGTATTTTATTAAATAGTAGAAATGGATGATATAGCTTTGTTAGATATTACATATTTGCACCTAAACAGTCTTTATTGTCATTAGTTCTTCTATAAAATGTCCATACTTTACTTTAACACGACAGACAGGTTATCTAGAAAACAACTGCTTTTCAGGTTATCTACTGGTCTTACAATACAAGAATTTGATAAGATTTATGCAGAGATAGAAAGAAAATACCATAAACATGAATTAACGGTTATCCAATAGAAAAGATAGTAAAAGAAGAAAAAGAGAAATAGGTGAAGATGCAGAGACATTTCAATCTGGATGTGAAAATCAGATTTTGAATGCTTTTAGTGTACTATCGTCTTTACATTACCTACATATCAACAGGATTTCTCTTTGATTTGGATTAGAGCAACTTCTGTGTGGACATTCAAAATATTGAATATTGAATATTGAATATGGTAAGAAAAAGTGTACCAATTCCACAGAAAATATACAAAATAACAAAGAGGCTAAAAATGTCACAGAGGAAGTTGAAAAGTGTTTTCCTGCATTTATGATATTATAGATTATACATAGAACAACAAATACCAATACCTATAGATACAAGAAGATGCGTATCTTGCTATTTGGGAAGAATAAAAGACATACTATAAAGGATCATCTTGTGAATAACAAAAATGGTTATATAATTTACAAATTAGGTCTTAAGAAAAGAAGAAGACATATGATTATATATTCAATATATAAAAGTAATCATCCTATCATTCCAAAAGATGTTGTAAATGTGCATGATCTGGGATACCTTGGAGTAGAAAAGGATTTTCCTGTAGAACAACTATCTTCACTACCGTATAAAAAAATAAAAAGAATTGTCACAACAAGAAAAGGATTACAACAACCTACATTCAAAAAAGAGAATAATGATAGAACATACCATCATCTGTAGATTGAAAAGGTACAGAATAATGAGCAATATATTCAGAAATAAATTAAGAAAAGTAGATAAAGTGTCAGGTATAGTTACAGGACTGGTGAACTATAGAATAATGAATCAGCATCGGTAAAACTGGATACAAAATCCTACTAGAAGGTGTAGATTATTTCTAATTATGCAAGATCTATCTTAG
>CAWISD010000039.1:0-40950 GCA_963838615.1 uncultured Nitrososphaeraceae archaeon | reverse complement strand
GATCTCTTTTGCATAATTAGAAACGGCGCTGTTAACTTAAGATATTATTTCTTTATTGTGTGATCAACAAATAACCCAAGCCATTTTTTTATATGGTTTAATTTACATTTGTTCTTTATTCTGCAAGGCAAATAATCATCAAAGCATTCATTGTCCTATCCTTTATGTACTGCATTGTCCTTTCAATAATGCTTTTTTCATCCTTGTATACAAAAGAATGAAGATGGTAAACAAGTTTTAGAAATCTGCATGCTTGATGAGGATACCAAGTACCACCGTCTGTTGAAACAGGGTGTTTTCCATAATCTTTTATAACATTAGAAAGAAAACGTTCTGCTACAAACATATTCCACTCTTTTGATATATCAATTGCGAGGATTTCTTTATCTATTTTTGGTTCAATAACTATCCAATCAAGCCATATTAATTCAGAAGAGCCTGCTTTTATCGCAGTTTCATCTTTTTGTATACAAGAATATTCAGGGATTTTCTTATTCTTGCGTTATTTCTTTGGTTTGTACTTTTGAATCCAATTCCAAATGGAAACAAGATGGCTTATTTTGACTAAAAGTAAAAATGATGATGCTTTCGCAGCGTTTCTAAATGATAAACCTAAAAAGTACAAGTTCCAATCCATAACCTATAATTTGTGGAAGGCGTTCTGTTTCTAGACTATAAATAAAATGGTCATTTTAAAGCTATAGATTTTTCCTTAAGTTAACAGGGCCCTACAGTCCATGTTAAGAAAAGTATACAATGCATTGTTTGAATCGAATCTAAGCCATCATATCCTTACAATAGAACATCTTAGAATTACTGTTGATAGAGAATACACATAAGGTCTGCCATGTTTCCTTGGTGATGCAGTAGGCCATGGCATACAATCTATCAAATACAGAACATAAAAGGATGGATTCCTTTAATCTATCAAGATCTAATATTTGGGACAGTTATATTCAAAATAATATCTCAAGGGTTATCTTTAAGCTATTGTAAAATATATCGAGATAATTTGAATTATGACCAAGCCTCAAATATTTATTTCTTTTATTTTAATAATTTCTTTAATTTTTTCTGAAACTTCAATCGGATCTTCGTTTTTAAGGAGAACGGTTATGTGACCTAATTTTCTATAATGCTTTGTTGTCTTTTTGCCATAAATGTGCAATTTAATGCCAGGAATAGAAAATAATTTATCTATTCCACCTATTTCATAGATTCCATTTATTTTTTCTGGTCCAAGCAAATTAACCATAACTGCATTAGATATTAAAAATGGTTTTGGTAATGGATAATCCAGAATTGCCCTTATGTGCTGCTCAAATTGAGAGATAGAGCAAGCTTCTATGCTATAATGTCCTGAATTATGTGGTCTTGGAGCTATTTCATTTACAAGAACATTATTGTTTCTGTCTAGAAACATCTCTATTCCAAAGATTCCTGCGCCCTTTAATGATGTGATAGTTTTGATGGCAAGATTGTTTGCTTTTATTTCAATTTCTTTAGTAATCCTCGCTGGAACGATGGTTAAATATAAAATGTTATCTTTATGAATGTTCTCTGCAATTGGAAAAGAAGAGATTTCACCAGAAGAATTTTTTGCTATCATTATTGAGATCTCTTTTTTAAATGCAACATATTCCTCGACCATACATTGTTTTTCTCCAAAATATGAGAACGCGGTTGTTATCTGATCTTTGTTTTTAATTAAAAAATTTCCACGACCATCATAGGAATCTTCACAAGCTTTTAACATTACCGGAAATCCATATTCTTTACATATTTTTTCTAAATGATTTTTAGAGGTAATTAAATCAAACTTGGGAACGTCTATTCCATTTTCTTTTAAAAATTTTTTTTGACGATATTTATTTTGAATCATATTTAATACGTTTGGTGATGGATGAACAAGAAAACCATTTTTAACTAATTTTTCCAGAGCTTTTGAATTTGCAAGTTCTATTTCATAAGTAATCACATCTACTTCTTTTGAAAGATCATAAATCTTTTGTTCATCCGAAAAATTGCCTACTATTACCTTATCTGCAACATCTGATGCAGGACATTCAGAATTGGGATCTAGAATAATGACTGACATAAACATACGTTTAGCTTCCAAAGCCAGCATTTTTCCAAGTTGTCCACCTCCGACTATGCCTAATTTGATGGGTTTGATCATTGAAAATTTATCTTTAAATATTGTCAATTATTTTACTTTAAAAATTAAACCTAATTAAAAAGTTAAAAAATGTGGAAACCAAAGGAAAGTATATAAAAAAGGAAAAGTTTTTGTTTATTGTTTTGTTGGTTTTATTTTTTTACAAATATTTTTATAGCTTGTGGGGGACAAACGTTTTCACATGCTAAACAAAATATACAATCTTTTTCTCGTATCATAAAAGGTTTCTTTTCTGATGATGGATGACCTGGAGTATCTAACCATTCATAAACATTTACAGGACATGCATCAATACATGCACCATCTGCAATACATATATCAAAGTCTACACAGACATCTGTACCCCATATCCTAATTGTCCCGGTGGATCATATGGACCCCATACTTCTATCCCTTTAAACTTTCCAACAGGTTGTCTCTTTGACTTAAATCCCATATCAATTGGTCCTTCTGCTGTAGAATGACCTGTACCAGAACCGGTTAACGAAATTGTGGTATCAGCTGATAAACCTTTCGCTGCTGCGGTGGATGGAGCTTGCTGCAAACTTCTGTTGGTACAGACGAGGCGGCCGCTGATACTTGAGGACCCGCATTTGAAGCAGTTTGGGTTGAAAGAACGGGTGTTACAGCTCTTTCCGATGCTAACCTCTTTAATTTCTCTGCTTCAGCGTTAGCTAATATTTTTTGTCTTTTTACTGGACATAATTGTGAATGTACTTCTTTTATGCTTTGAAAAGTAGTAGGATTTTCGTGAAATAATGAAGATCCGCAATCTTCACAAATATATTCGGTAATTGTTGATGACACTATAAGATCATTTGTAAATTGGATATTTAAAAATTTATCAAAATAAAATTTGTCTCTGTAAAGTTAAAATATTATATATTTATTAAAATAACCAGCAAATAGATTAGGCATTGTTTTCCATGTTTTAATTTACTCTTGTTCTTCGGTATGAATAAAGAATCATCAAACATTTAGTGTGATATTTTATATAATGTTCATCTTCCGCTAATACTTTTCTCATTAATAAAGTATAAAAAAATATAGATGACGTTTTAATTTCAAAAAAGGATAATCTTGTGATGAATACATTCATACACCAGCAATTTTAAACAGAGCAATTGTCACATCCCGCGGTAATTTCCGATAAAAACTATACTGCTATTAAAATATATTGTTCTTTTGATATTGTCATTCTAAAATTTTCTATAATGATCTCAATAGCACTATAATACCAAACATTCTTGGAATCAACTTTGAGAAGAATCCCTCAACTATGAAATGCGAAAGGTTTTTGATATTGTAAAACAATCTTCCCGCTTTGTACTTTTTTAACTAATCTCTTATCGAAGTAAGATTCTTTTAACAATTTTATACAAAAAAAATATAGCTTTGAATATATTTCATAATGACAATTCAAAAATGTAAAGATGAAGAGAATAAGTAATTTAAACAGATGTTATATTTTTCTTATTTAGATATCGTATATAATAGATATGAGAGAAATCACTATATCTTTTCATCATCTTTACAGCACCATCACATATATGCCAAATATTTATATTTTAACTCAAATTTGTACAAAATAATAGTTTGAAAAAATATAATCAGGTTGCCATAGGAGGCACTTTTGATATAATTCACCGTGGACATTTAGAACTATTGAAAGAATCATTTAAAGTTGGGCATTTTGTTGTAATAGGAGTAACAAGTGATGAATTCGTTGAATCAATATTAAAAAAGAAAATCAAGAATCACTATTATATTAGAGTTCAAAACATAAAAAAAACTATTGAAAAGGAGATAGGCAGTAATAATTATCAAATAACAAAATTAGATGATCATTTTGGACCGGTGATGACTTCAAATAATATAGATTGTTTGGTTGTTAGTGAGTGAAACAGAAGAAAAAGGAAAAACAATTAATCCCCTTAGAACAAAATTAGGTTTGCCTCTTATAGATATAGTTTCTGTAAAAATGATTTTGGCTGAAGATGGATTGCCTATTTCCTCAAGCAGAATAAGATCTAATGAAATAGATGTAAATGGTTTTAAAATAAATGAATAAATAAGATTTAATTTATCAAATATTTTTGATATTGTCAAATAAATTTTTTTCATAAAAAACAATTGTATGATTAAGGAAAATAAAATAGATGGACTTATAACCGAATACTGTGACAATCTTAACAGTTTAAACGAAGGTTTAGATCCAGAAGTTTTAGCCTATTGGTATAAAAGGATTGAAGATAAGGCCAAAGATATATGCAATAAAGAATTAAGGGAAAAAATCACATTTACTCAGAATAGATTATTGTGGATGAAATTTGACATACATCTTTCAAAAAGAGCTGTTCCTTTAGTTTTAGAAACAATAAGAGATTATATTCCTTTGATGCCATTTTCCACTTCCTTATATTTTGAAAAAGTGTATCAAATAATATTAGATGAATTTAACAAAGATTTAATTTAAAACATAACTTATTGTAAATCAATAACCATTTCATTACCTGTGTAATATGTTGAAATTACTTTTTTTTTGGTTAATGATAATTCTGTAAAAATTTTTTTTAACATTAGAGCATTATTCTGATCCTTAAATAAAATACTATGATGAGAACCATCTTTTAATTTTACTATTAACTCATTTTCAATTACTTTAACTATTTCAGAGACAAATAAGGTATCATCTTTTTGAACCGAAAAGATACTGGATAGTTTCTCCGCTTCATATCTATCTTCACAAATAAACTTTACAATCATTATGACAATTTGTTGTCTTTTAATCAGGTATTAATGGATATATTTATTTTAAATATCATTCATGCTAGGCATCAAGATCTTTTCCATCGATCGTGAATTCTTTAATTATATCTTTTGCCTTTTCTCTTTTTATTTGAATATTATTCATAAACGGTTTAACTTTTTTTATTAAATCTCCTTTACACTCTCCACACAATAAGTTCCCTCCTCTACAATTGGTGTATCTTTCAATAGATTCATCTTCAGAATCAAAAAGATATTTTAAATACCAAAATACAGGACAAATGTCTGCATTTCCTCCCAACTTTCTTTGTAACGCTACCGTTGGTTGTCCTCCAGTAAAGGTATTTTTCACTTTTTTTTCAATCTTTTCAGGCTCATCTATTGTAAATAGGGCAGTTTCTGGTTTTGATGAAGACATTTTTTCATTATTTATTAAACCAGGAATAAATTTACTGTGTATTTGAGCAGGTTTGTAATAGCCTATCTTTTCAGCAATGTCTCTTGTTATTCTCCAATAAGGATCCTGATCAATTGCTGCTGGAATTAATACAGGAGTTAATTTTTTTTCTATTAGTGAAGGAAGAAAACATGGAGCACTTTGAATAGGTGGAAATCCGATCATTCCTATATTAGATGAATTAGAAAATCCAAAAACTGCTTTTGCTGTTGAGAATGTAATCCTTTTTGCGATCTCGATAGATAATGGATATAAATAATTGATATGTTTTGTATCTATTATTATTTTTGTTTTATCTGGATCAAAACCTATTGCTATAATATCTAAAACATTTTCAAAAGTAAATTTATTTATAGATTCTAAATCTTTATTGTCATTGAAAAGAAATTTTTCATCATCTGTTATTTGAAAGATTAATTTAACATTGAATTTATCTTGTAAATACTTTGTAAATAACCACGGCATCAAATGACCTAAATGTACATAGACCTGAAGGTCCTCTACCGGTATAAAGATAAAACTTATTTCCCTTTTGATATTCGTCTAAAATCCAATCTAGATCTCTATGAGAGAAAAAATATCTATTTTTTAGAAAAGGATGTACTTCTCCTGTTATCTTTTCAATTTTTTCAATTATTTCATTATTTATGGCAGATGTACCAAATTTTTCAATCAATTTGTTATAATCAATATTTCCCTCTACCTCCCATGGGGTTACAGTAAAATTGGAATTATCTATGGAATTTTGATTTTTCATTTGAGTATGAATATTTTGATCAGTATTATCAAATGAAATGCTATTATTTCCACTTGACATCTTAAAAACTATGTATATCCAAAGTTTAAACGTTTAAAAATAATTGCCTAATTTTTCTAATTGACTTGAGTAGTAATGCAAGTAATGATAAAAGCGATCCCCAATCGACAAATGATTTAATAAGTAAGTCAATTGTTTCTTTGCATCCAATCGAGAAAAAAATTCTTTCGATATTATATCCTTTAAAGGAAAAATGGATAACAGATAATCAATTAATTAAAGAAACTGAATTATCTATTGATCAAATACGAAGAGGTATAGAGTGGTTAAAATTTAAAAATTTAATATTGATTGAAGACAGTTCAGATATTAAAATATATTTAAAAAATAAATCATCTTTAGAAAATAATGATTTTGTACTTCCAGAAAGAAAATTGGTAAATTGTATTAAGAAAGGTAATAATAATATTGTAGACATTATTAAAGGTGTAGAATTTGATAATAATAAAGAAGTTTTTGCAGCTATAAAATTTGGAAAAAATAATAATTGGATTAATTTAGAAAATAACTCTATCTTTTTATTACCAGAATCCGAGTTTTTATCTAATGAAGAAAAACTTATAGAAAAATTAATCAAATCGAATTCATTATTACTTTCTAATTTAAATAGTTCTGAAAATACTTCATTTGAAATATTAAAAAAAAGGCCAAATATTTTGGACATTAAAAAGATTACTAATAAAAAATATACTATAACTGATTTGGGTATCTCTATTTTTAACAAACTGTCAACTGATGCTGTCTTCCAAGTATTGGTGGAAAAGTATCGGAAAGAAAACTTACAGTTGAACATTTAATTAATGATGGATGGCGAAATTTGAATTTTGAACAAATTGATGTGGAAGCACCATTACCGTTATTGAACTATGGTAAAAAAAATCCATTGATAGATTTTATCGATGAAGTAAAAGAGATATTGATAGGAATGGGTTTTAGCGAAATCGAGGGAAATTTAACTCAGTCATCTTTTTGGAATTTTGATGCTTTGTTTATTCCTCAAGATCATTCTGCTCGAGATATGCAAGACACATTCTACTTAACTTCTCCAAAAACCCTTGTTTCACCATTACCAGAAGATGATATCATTAAAAGTGTTTCCCATATTCATGAGGATAATTGGCATTATAAATGGAATATTTCAGAATCAAAACCATATGTATTGAGAACTCATACTACGCCAGTAACAATACAATATCTTGCCAAAGAAAAACCAAATGAAGATAAAGTTTTTTTAATTGGGCGAGTTTTTCGAAATGAAAAAGTATCCTTTAAACACCTTGTAGAATTTCATCAGGTGGAGGGAATTTTTACAAGTAAGGATGCAAATTTAAGACAATTGATAGGAATTCAAACTGAATTTTATAATAAATTGGGAATTAAAAAAATAAAGTTTTGGCCCACTTTTTTTCCTTATACCGAACCCTCTTTACAATCTATGGTGTATAATGATAAATTTGATAAATGGATTGAATTATTTGGCATGGGGATATTTAGACCCGAGGTCACATTGCCATTAGGAATTAAAAATCCTGTTCTTGCATGGGGCGGGGGTTTTGAAAGGTTAGCTATGTTAAGATTTAATTTAGATGATATAAGAGAACTATATTATAATAATCTCTCCTGGTTAAAAGGTGTCCCAAAATGCCTGTAGTAAAAGTTAGATTATCCTCTCTATCTAATTCATTTCCCGATATTCAATTAACAGAGATTATAGAAAAATTACCATATATTGGTTTAGACATTGAGGGAATAGATGAGGAAGATGAGATAATTAAGGTCGAATTCAATCCCAATAGACCTGATTTTGCATCAGAAAATGGAATATTACGTGCTTTGAGGGGTCTATTTGAAATGGAGATAGGTTTGCCAATAATTAAAAATGTAGAAGAATCAAACTATGTAATTAATGTTGATAAAACCGTTACTGAAATCAGACCTATTATCTATGGATTTGTTGCTAAAAGAGAAAATCCTCTTAATGAATATGAAATTTCACAATTAATTTCCATGCAAGAAGACCTACACAATGGGGTAGGACGAAAAAGAAAAAAAGCTTCTATTGGAATACATGATTTGGAGTTCATTGTATTTCCATTGAATTATACTACTGTATCTAAGAACTTTTCATTTATACCTCTAGATAAACAAAATGAATTTACAATCGAAAATATATTAAATAATTTGGATGTAGGAAAAGATTATGGCCATATTGTCAACAATTCTGATAGATATCCCAATATTATTTGATTCACAAAAAAATGTGATATCTTTACCTCCAATTATAAATGGAAATATGACAAAAATAACATTAAATACAAAAAATTTATTGATAGAAGTAACATCTACTAGCAACTAAATCAGCTCACGATATTCTATCCATCCTATCTTTTGAATTACATGATATGGGGTTTAAAATTTATTATATTCGAACATATTCACCGTTTGAAGGAATGACCAAGACCCCCATCTTAAATCCATCAAAAATGATAGTTCCTGCGGATTATATCAACAAAATCCTCGGTCTTGATCTATCTAATGACGATATAATTAAATATCTACAAAAAAGTAGATGTTCTGGAAAAATATTTGAATACCGAAATCGAGTGTATTATTCCTAGATATAGAATCGATATTTTTAATGCTATTGATATATCCGAAGAAGTTGCAATTGGTTATGGTATTTATCGATTCAATACTTCATCTCCACCTACTTTATACTTTTCTGGAAAAAAACACATCAATTCTAAGATTTTCAATAATGTTCGAGAAATTTTAATAGGTCTAGGATTTATAGAAATAATAAATACAAATATTATTTCAAGAAAAATTCTAGATGATTTTTTTTTAAAAGAAAAAAATAATAATTTAGTTGGAATTGGAGATTCTAAAAATTCGGAATTTGAAATCTTGAGAAATTCTTTAATTCCATCTATAATGTCTACCCTGGCTAAAAATATTCATGAAAAATACCCTCAAAAGCTTTTTGAAATAGGAAAAACCTTTCAAATTCAAAATTCTGAAGTGAAAGAAGAGTGGTTTTTAGGTGCTGCTATAGCCCATAATAATGCAGATTATACTCAAATTAAATCAGTATTAGAGTCCTTAATGAGGTATTGTTTCAATAAAGATATCAATACCCCAAGTTTTAATTTTGAATATTATATTAGGGTCACTCTGCTAAAATATTATTAAATGAAAATGAAATAGGTGATATAGGCGAAATTCATCCACAAGTGCTTGATAATTTTAAGTTAAGGACATTGGTTTCTGCTTTTCAGATAAATCTTGATAGTTTAATAAAAATATTAAATCTAACAGAAATAAAATATCTATAGCAAATCAACATTTATTTTACAAAATAACCAATATCTAATTTGGTTTTTTTATTAACGATAAGTTTGACTTGACTTTCTCATTTTTATGGTCAAATGATTTTAGTTAAAATTAGAAAAAAACAAAGGAAGACATCATGTAACAAAGCATGAATAATTTATGTAAAATAATGGAAATCTGTATTGAGTGAAGTTAATTATTCTGATTTAGCATCTTTGATTTTTTCACTATTTCTTTGATATTTTACGTATTAAAAAAATAATTTAGTTATATAACATTGAAGTAAACTTTTCATCTAAACTATAATCATCTAAAAAAATTATCATAAATATATTATCTCTAACTTAGAGACTCTTTAATAAAAAATAACTGATAAATAAGAGTAAAAATAATCTATTATACTCCCCGTCAGAGAGTGCACAATGAGTTTTTACACGTAGTGTAAGGCTATCTATGATTTGTAGTGGGTCAGAGGCGGGGTACATTTATGCTTAATTAAAAATCCTTAAGTGAAGTTTATTTTAATCCTTCAAGATGTCCTTCTGTATCTAATTTTTCAGCATGAGCACTGATATATCTCCAAATAATATCTGCCTTATCTGATTGAAAATCCCATGGTGCAATTAATACTAAATCGTTGTCTCTTATCCACATCCTTCTTTTTATTTTTCCGCGTATTCTACATGTTCTAACTTTTCCGTCGTTACTTTTAACAATTATATTATCTCCACCAACTAACTTTATTACCCTGCCAAATAATTCCCCTTCATGGGGCATAACTAATTCCTTTAAATGAGCTTCATTTAAAACTTTTCGTTTACCTATTTTAAATCAATTATATTTACCTTTGATGAAATAAATACTTTATTATTTTATTAATTAATAATTTCTGTTATAATTTTAACATCTACATATCCCACTATTAGCAGGTGTAGAGTAATTTTAGAAAATTCCAGTTATTAGTATGTCACCTAAAAATATAAATGAAACAAGCAAATTATTTTCAAAACTCACTGCCATAATATCTGTATTCTAATCAATGACTTTGATGTTGCGAAAACATCAATTTTACTCGCCTTTGAAACACGAAACAAATATGTAGCTAATGGCGAATCATTAAAATTTATAGCAGACTTAATAAGGTGATAGGGAGAATAATTTACGAGATTCAGGAGTTATGTCAATTGTTTTTCCACCTATAGATGTCCCATGAGCAATTACTTCAATAATAATTTCTTAACAAGAAGATAGTCCAATAGTAACATTGTTATTAATACTAATTGTAATAAGTATAACATTCATTATACCGATTTTATTTGATTTTATTTACTGAATTTTAGGAAAATGAGCCCCGAGGTGATTTCTAGGCATTACAATCATATTATACTATTGAAATTTAATACATGATCGAAGTATTAAGAAATATCATTTTAAATTAGAGCCTATCCCAAAATTAATTTTCCATAGATAATAATACAACAGGAGAACTGTACCAGTCCAAGATAGTTTTCCGACTTTTTCTCATAACGAGTAAACAGTTTTCTAAATCTATTATGCCAGGAGTTGGTTCGCTCTACAACCCACCTTTTGGGAGAATATTTTTTTATATTGGGTATCGGTCGTGTTATATCTTTATCATTGTTTGTACCTTTCTTCTTTTTCTTAATTAGAATATGTAATACATAACCTCGTTTGATTAGTTCCTGTTCTTCGTGTTCAGAATTATATCCTTTATCAAGACATAGATATGCTGTTGTTGTCTTCTTATTCTTCTTCCCCCATTTCTGTATTTGGATGATGGTCATCGCCGTCGCCTGATAACCACACATTATCAACCACATCATCTGTTACCAGTTTGATATCATGGGTTTTGGCTGAAGATATAACTGCAGACAGAGGAATTCCCTGCTTATCTGTTAAAATGTGCCTTTTTGTGCCCAGTTTACTTCTATCAGTGGTGGGATTATTTCCAGCAGTCATCGCCCCACCCTAAAGGTGACTTTATGGCTATAGAATCAATTGACTACTGCCATGTCCAGTTAATACCAATCATTCCATCATAGATTTTCAATAGTTTAATCCAAATGTTTTTGAATACATTCAAACAATCCATTATTGAAATCGTCTATGACATTTTGAACCTGAACCATGTTCTTTAGGTAACATTTTCCACTAACATCCTGTTGTTCTCAGTACATCGAGGATTCCATCAAGCACTTTTCTGTATGGTACGATTGGTCGACCAACAACTGTTTTGGATGATTTTTCTTTAGGCAGGACCTTTTTAATTTCATCCCATAATTCATCCGGAATTCTTTTGATTGGTGGGGGGAAGACGATAATCGTTAACATTCCTTGTTTCCTCTTCCTTCGGGATACAGGTCACAGTTTAGAAATGGAAATAAAGAGCTATAATCTTATCGAATTTTGGGATAGGGCTCTAAGTATTAGAATTAAACTTTTGTTTTATTTTGTTTTTTTAATCTTTACCTAATTTTAAAATTATTAAATTAAAATACCAAGATATACCCCAATTATAATTATGGCGGGGATTTTAACTAGTAGGGATATTAATTCACCTATAGATAAAATATGGAATATAATATAAATGTAGACAGAGATCCAGAATACTGGCATGGTACAAGATCTATAAAAAATATTAAAAAAGAAGCAAATACCATCGAAAGAGAGGTCATAATATCATTTAAGAATTATAAATGTAAAGAAATAGTAACGCTATATAATAAAAATAAAATAACAATAGAAATGATTGAAGGTCCCATTATTGGTCGAAAAACAATAACATTAGAAAAACTTGATGAATACATAACAAGAATTAATGTGATATGGGACATACATTTTAAAGGATTTATAACCATATTTACAATTTTTTTAAAAAAAACACATTCTGAAAGGAACTGTAGACGCAATTACCCGAATAGCCAACAATACAGCAGAAGAAAAATGATATTCAAGTATTAGGTTTTTATAAACATCCATAAAATTTCAATAAAATGAATATGATGGATAAATTATACCAAAAATAGTTAAACAGATAAAGTGGTAAATTTAAAATAATTAGAATAATGATTTTCTCAAATTTACAGAGTTAATTGTAAGATTTTTATGAAATTATTCCTATAAAAACAGAAAACAGTCTAATTATATTAATTTATAATTATAAAAGTTAAATATTTGTAGATATTTAGGTAGATTGACAATAAATGGATAAAGGTCATGAGATTAGTTTTTCTGATGAGAAAGAAAATACTAACAGATATACAAAGAACAATAATGAAGATCTTAATCCTATAGATATTGCTACAAAAGAGATAATAAATATCAATAAAAATTGTTTAAATGACCTTGAGCCCACATTTAAGAATTCTCTTGAAGATTTTATAAAATTACTAAACGATCAATTAAATGATGTTCAGATATCCTTTGATCGGAAAAAACTATTAGAAAAGCAAATCGAAGAAATAGTCCAAGAGGTTAAGAATATATCCATTTACAGAAAAGTATCAAAGGATGTTTTTTCAGGTTCTACAAAATCAATCATTGGAAACGATAAAGAGGCTATTGCCTGCTATGATAAAGCAATTGAAATTGATCCAATGAATGCTGATGCATATTATAAAAAAGGCTTATCGCTATCAACTATCGAAAAATATACAGAGGCTATTGCCTGCTACGATAAAGCAATTGAAATTGATCCAATGAATGCTGATGCGTATAACAACAAAGGCTTATCGCTATATTATCTAGGATATAACGATGAGGCTATTGCCTGCTATGATAAAGCAATAGAGATAAATCCTCAATTCTCTTGTGCTCATTATAACAAAGGTATAATTTTATCAGCTAACGGATATAACGATGAGGCTATTGCCTGCTATGATAAAGCAATAGAGATAAATCCTCAAAATGCTGATGCGTATAACAACAAAGGCTTATCGCTATATTATCTAGGATATAACGATGAGGCTATTGCCTGCTACGATAAAGCAATAGAGATAAATCCTCAATTCTCTTGTGCTCATTATAACAAAGGTATAATTTTATCAGCTAACGGATATAACGATGAGGCTATTGCCTGCTATGATAAAGCAATAGAGATAAATCCTCAAAATGCTGATGCGTATAACAACAAAGGCTTATCGCTATATTATCTAGGATATAAAGACAAGGCTATTGCCTGCTACGATAAAGCAATTGAAATTGATCCAATGAATGCTGATGCGTATTATAAAAAAGGCTTATCGCTATCAACTATCGAAAAATATACAGAGGCTATTGCCTGCTACGATAAAGCAATAGAGATAAATCCTCAAAATCCTGATGCGTATAACAACAAAGCCCAAGCATTATCTACTATCGAAAAATATACAGAGGCTATTGCCTGCTACGATAAAGCAATTGAAATTGATCCAATGAATGCTGATGCGTATTATAAAAAAGGCTTATCGCTATCAACTATCGAAAAATATACAGAGGCTATTGCCTGCTACGATAAAGCAATTGAAATTGATCCAATGAATGCTGATGCGTATTATAAAAAAGGCTTATCGCTATCAACTATCGAAAAATATACAGAGGCTATTGCCTGCTACGATAAAGCAATTGAAATTGATCCAATGAATGCTGATGCGTATTATAAAAAAGGCTTATCGCTATTTTACCTAGGATATAAAGACAAGGCTATTGCCTGCTACGATAAAGCAATAGAGATAAATCCACCAATTCGCACATGCATATGACAATAAAATATTAACTTTTTTTTCTGTAAAATGCAAATCCTGTAAATTCTAAAATTTTAACTTTTTATAATTCGCTATAAATCCTCTTTTGATGGATATTATTTCGTAAAATACGCGTTCAAATCTTTTATCTCTGAAATCATCTTATAACCATGATTTAATTATATACAAGTTTTGCTGATCTGGCTATTGTATGCATTTATCTTTTTTTTAAGTTTAAATTATATATGATTCAGAAACAATTTTAACTGATATGGTTTTTGTTATAGGATTTCATACCAATTTTTATTAATAAAGCAAAATACTTGCAAATTTCGATATAAAGTAGAATATTTCTTCGAAAAGATTTGTATTGATGATTTAAAAAGTATTACATATCAAGTATTTAATCGGGAAAATAATGGTTGTATTGGATATGTCCTTATATTATAGATAATGATAATACTAAAAGTCACTTTTGTATTTCTTTAGCATATTCACTCATTCCATTAAAATCAATAGCAATTACAGATTCATCTCCAATAACCCATGCGTTATGTCCTGGTGGAATTACTGCTGTATCTCCAGGGCCGAATTCTTCTTCGATCCCATTATCCATCACAATTTTAATGCGTCCAGAGACTATATACTGAGTATGAGGAGCTTCACAACTATTTGTTTTAACAATGGGTTTAACACATTTATCCCAACTCCAACCTGGCTCAAATGTAGCTCTACCAATAGTAGAACCATTTTTAAAAGTTGTTAATTCTAATTTACCTTTATCAAATGTACGAATTTCGTCGGGTGAATTTGTAGACTTTTTCTCCATGGAAGATGGTGTTGTTGTCATAAAAATATTAATTTGATGTTATTATTAAATTTTTTGAATAAATTATAAAATTATAAAAATTTTGTGGACTTTTTTTTAGATTCTATTGTTTTTTATGTGATTTATATAATATTTATTATAACTATTAAGCAAATAGGATTAATCCGTCAACAATTTAGGATAACAAGGATTTTGATATATAAATTTATAAATAATCCATCAAAAGAGAATTTATAGCGAATTATAAAAAGTTAAAATTTTAGAATTTACAGGATTTGCATTTTACAGAAAAAAAAGGTAAGTATAAAGTATCACAATCTTTTATATATCAATAAATGGAACAAGTAAAGACTTTTGAGCATAATAACCATGCAGACCTTGATATTGTGGTAAATGAATTCCTAAAAGAGATAGACAGTGAAGGATATGATTTGCTTGAGTTGTATTATAATTCTTTATGGAATCATAACCAAAATTATGCAGAGTATAGCGTCACAGTATTATATGGTAGTAGAGAGCAATAGATTTCGTAATTGATATGCATATTTTTTGTTCACAATATTCATGCCATATGATAAAACCCGATATATTCCACCTTTCAAATGCATAATTCAATAATACATTGATTAATTATCAATATAATATGCGCATTTTGATCTAATTTAGATATAAAGGGATAATTACGTGTTAAGGTAATAGATAAAAGATAACCTACATATAAATAGTAACGGTCTTATCAATATTCTTCATCATAGCATGAGTCAATTCAAATCCAAATCAAATTCCCATTATAGAAAATGGTATGATATAATAAATTTTTATTACAAGAATTTTTTATTAGATTTTCTAAAATCACGATTTAACCTGAATCTTTTTTATAATGACAACGAGGATTTGTCCATCATCATAACACTTTACCATATACACTGCAATTAGGGCAAAATCATTAGTATTTTATTTGTTATTTTCAAAAAACAGATATATCGTTATTTTACAAATATTTTTAAAGATTTTTGCGACGATATAAGTAATTACAATTTTCAGTATAATTATTTTTTCACTTTTGGAATCATTAGCATCTTCATTGACCTTAATATGATTTCAGTTAAGAATGATTTGATCTATCTTTCAGATTAATCGATTTTAATTGTTTTTGTTAATATTATCAATCTACACCTAAATTGCCACCACATGCACAAAAATTGAATTCATCTATACGTGAATTACAAAAAGGACAAAGGCCATTACCATTATAATCAACGTCGTTCGCATCTTTACCAAAATTTTTAAGGTGATCATTTATCTCTTTATCTATTTCTTCGGATAACATTGTTAATACCACTTAATTACGTTAATCAATTATTTAAGGTTTTTAATTATTTTTATTATAATTATATCAATAAATCTGTTTATAATGAAATAAAATACTATAAAACTATCACTTTATGTAAATTTTATAAGGTTAAATATATTCATAAAGTTTCAAAATCTAATTATATATCGTACTCTCTATATCATAAAAATAAATAACCTTCAATTCATTTACAATATAACTATACCATATTTTAAAACAGATTTAGTATTAAAATTTCACTATAAATTTCAATTAATATTATATGAAAGTATATAGAAAATATATACCTTTTTTAAATAGAAATGTTAATATATTATTAATCGGACAAGATATGAAAAAGTATTGAATCTTTTAGGAATACTTTAAAGAGCACCTTTTTATTAAATCAATTTATAACAACCAAATTGTGTAGAAATAAAGAAAGAAAATATTAAAAATATTGATATAAAAAGTATCTCCACTAGTAAAGATATATACAAAAAATCTGCAAGTAAAACTTTATCTTTTAGTTTCTCGAATATAATATTATCAGATCCTATTTAAAATCTTCAAAATATTACTTTGAAAATCTGTTAATAGATGCTCGCTAGTTTATTATTTGTAACTTGCAAGCTTCATTATCAATTATTTATTTTTTTTTAAAAATTTTAACCAAAATTGGTATTAATATCCTCTATATATTATGGTGATATAAATTATGGTAATGGTAATTTTTTTTCCATATAGAACTGGTCAAGATTCCCCGATTTACGAATACAATTATTGTGTGTGTACAAAAACATTAATCTCGAATAGCGAACATTTTTATGTACCATTTTAATAACGCTTATTAGCAACATAATTTTTTAATTCAAATTGATTTATTACAATACCAAATTTTTTGCAATTTAGGTTTATTCATTTTTTTGGTTTTATGAGACCATAAATCAAGAATAATTATTTTATATCATTGATATATTGGTCTTTAAATAAGATTTTCATGTTTGTATAACACATTAATTGATAATATCATAATGTTTATTTACAAATATATTTTTACCATATTAAAAATTTCTTTATATATTATTTTATCACTAGTTGTCCATAATAATAAACAAAGATCAATATTTCCAATCTTCAGTTATTCCATTCCATAATGTACGATAAGATTTAAGGTCCTTACCAATTTCTTCTTTTATTCGTAAATCTACAGAATAAAACATATTTTGCATTGCATCAGCCCCACCATCAGAATATAGCTCCTTCCCGATTTCTTCAATGCGCTTTTTTTTTATTTCCAGATCCAAGGCATCAGGATTTTGAGTACAATAGGTAAACAAATCAATTAGTTCTTCTTCCAAATAAGCATCCAATTATCCATTTACTACAATTTACTTTAATTTATTATTATCACACTTATAAACTATCATTTCTAGAAGTATTAAAAATTTTTTACCGTATTTCTCGTTCTTTTAATATTGTTATAAAGTTACCATTAATTGTTAAAAGGATACCTATTCAGAAATCATTTTTACATATTATTTATCTCTATAGAGAGAAAAAAGTGGAAAATAATTCTATTTCCATATAAAAAGACCTAATTTTCATATTATTTGACAGGAGAGAATTATCTTAAATTTTTGTATATGCCTCTGAAATTTCGGATTTGATATTGTCCATTTTTTGATTTCCGCTAATAATATACTCTACAGCCGGCTCCTTTCTACTTTTTCTTATAGAGATTATTAGGCTGTCCTTTCTGGGTTGCATGTCAAAAAAATATCTAAAAGTTAAAGATTTGGCATATACGATCCTATGAGGCCTAATTTCTTCTATCACGTTACCACCCAATGACTTTATAAAATCCCTTAAATTTACCAATAAATTCCTTGTATTTTCATCTAAACCTTCCAAGTGACTATCAAAAGAAATAGAAGGTTTATCAGAATAAAGATCAAATTTAATCATAGTTTGATATACCGTTGTTAAAGGTCTTATACATATTGATTAGATCTCTTGCATAATTAGACACCTATCAAAATTTTATAGATTATCAAGGATTAATTGTAATATTTGCATTTTAATTTGCTGATTATGATCAAGATGTGTTACATTTATAGAAATTTTTCTAATGGTGCTAATTATGCAAGAGATCTATTAATCTATCTAATGGATATCAAGATAATTCAAAGAAGGTCTAAAATATATCAAATCTCCATATTTTCAAAAAACCATCTATATAAAAAATATCTTTGCATGTATTATCTATTTTACCAGATAAAATTAGAATATTAATAGACAATATGCGAAAATATTAAACGATGAATACAATTAAAAAGAAAATTTTTGATTATCTTGGTCAAACGGCTCTTATACATCTAGTAACTGTTGTATGTCTTACACCGTGGTTATTATTCTTGGTTGGACCAAGCAAAGACCAATACATTACTTGGCTATGGCAGGCATCGATAATGGCGTTAGGTTTTAATTACTTTCTTTATACATGTTTAAGATGGTTTATACCAAAATGGCACAGGTTAATAAAATATGAAAGGGATTATTAGTATGAAATTAGATAGAAATAGCTTTTAACTATTTATATATTAGATCTTGCATAATTAGAAACAATCCAGACTATTCCTTCTGGATTCTATATCGATTTCTAGTTCTGTAGATTTAAAATTCTATAGTTTATCAGACCTGCAACTATGTCCGATACCTTGTTATATTTTCTCAATTTGTTTCTAAATACATCTGCAAGTATCCTGTACTTTTTCAATCTGCTGATAGTATGTTCCCCACTATTCTCGTTCTAGAATGAATTCTGTTTTCTCTTTTTTTCTTCTTGCGATAGATCCAGATTTCTTTGCTTTCTATCCGGTAAAGATGATAGTTGTTCTGCTGGAAAGTCCTTTTCTATACCAAGATATCCAAGGTCAAACATATTTACAACCACTTTGGGAGTGACAGGATGATTTATCTTGTAAATATCATAGTCGTGCATTCTTCCTTTTTTATGATGGTTTGCTTTATGAATGATAAAACCATGGCTGTTAACCATCAGCTGTGTCTTTATAGTATGTTTTTTCTTTTTGCCTGAATAGTATGCCTTACGTCTTCTCTTATCTACAGGTCTTGGTATCTGCTATTGTTCTGTGGAATCTATGAAAGATAAAAAGCCAGGAAAATACTCTTCAATCTCGTCTGGTGTTTATAGTCATTTTGTTATTTTATATATTTTTTGAGGAATTGGTAAGCATTGCCTTATCATATATCAATATTCAATATTCAATATTTTGAATGTCTCTGTGCATACATTACTTATCCAAATCAAATAAAAAACCGGCTAGAGTGTAGGTTATGTAAAGACGAGAATACACTAAAAGCATCAAAAATCTGTCTTTAACATCTAACTTGAAAGGTCTTCCTGCTCCTGCTTTTCTTTCTCTAACGTCTTTTCTTTTGGATGATAAACGCTGTAGATCATATTTGTCATATCTTTTTGTTATTTCTTTGTTATAGATAACATCGAATTCTTGCATTGTTAAACCGGTGAATGATTTAAAAAGTAGTGGCTTTTTGGATAATCGGTCATAAGAAAGCAAAGAAAGGACATGCTATTGATGAACTAATAGTCATAAAGATGTTTAGCAGCAATTATGCAAGAGATTTATTATCTTGCTACTTTTCAATTCGAAAGCAATACAAGATTCAGACAGATAAAAATGAAAAATTATTTAAAGTAAAAATATACTCATTTACGCACGTTGCAAGAATTAGCACATTATCAAATACGCCTGCTCTTTATGATTTCCTCAATATTTTCCTTGTTTTATTAAATATACGGATATCCCATTAAAAATTATTTATCTACTTTTGTAACATTATTTTTTATATCAAACCAAAATAAAATAAGATCATTTCGGTTATTCTACGAATGTACTAGTAACCCTATTAAATTGAAATTTATATAGAATTTAATAATGAAATTTATTAACAACATTACCATATTATTAAGCGCAATCGGAATATCCTTATTGTGTGTGCTCTTGGCAAGCACTATCCAGAATGCAAGTGCCCATCAAAAGCAATTGGTTTCAATTGGGAATAAAGATTATTTATTTGTTGTTGGATCAGTAAATGAACCAGTATTTGTAGATGATAAATCCGGTGTAGATTTTTTTGCATACGTTCCTGATCCTAAAGATCCTACCAGCGATAGTTCAAATGGTACAAAACCAATTCAAGGATTGGAGAAAACATTTAAAGTAGAAGTTTCTGCAGGGACAAAAAAGAAAGTATTAGACTTTGATCCTGTGGATAAAGAACCAGGTCACTATACTGCTACATTCTTTCCAACAGTTCAAACAACATATAACTACAGAGTATTTGGAAACGTAAGTAATACTCCAATCAGTTTGACGTATACATGCAGTCCTGGTTCAGTAAGTGAAGATACCGTGATATCCAATTCAACCATGAAAATTTCTGATAATGTAATAAGGAAGGCAGTTGTTGGAGGATTTCCCTGTCCAGAACCTAGATCAGATAAATCATTTCCAGAGACTTATCCACCACTTGCAGATATGAACAACAAGATAACAACTTTGCAAAAAGAGAGTGGCGGTCAATCTGCGCCTCAGAATATGACAAGTACTGCTACAGCAGCAAAACCTAATATCAAATAAATAGATGCAGAAAATGGATATTTTAAAAATATTAGCAAAAAAAAAGTATGAGCATATAAAATCAAAAGTAAACTTTACTTTTATTTTTTCAAAAGCTCATTCCTTTAATTATTTATTTATATTTTAATTAGTTGTACAAATATTATATATACATCAAATCAAAATGTCAAAAACATTGTCATTTAAAATAACAAAAAGTAATATTACAGGTCTGCTTTCAAAAACTTTTCACTATTCTTTTTATAATATGAATTGTATTTTTCAAATATTGAAAGAAAAATGTGTATGTTAAAAAAGGATAACGAAAAAAATGTCAATTAAAAAACAAAAGTTGGGGTCGATGAATCTTTTATGGTCATTTGTATTAATAGCTATCTCATTAATTTTCTTTTCTCAGTTATCAATCCATAATCCTCATTATTTGCCTAACGTATATGGTCATGCCCTACCGGTAACTTATTCACCTGCACCAAATTCTATAATTAATAAAAATGAACCAGTACCCTCAAAAGTAATAATCTCTTTTTCTGAAAGACCCGATCCGAAAGTAAGTTATATTCAGGTATTGGATTCTAACAACAAAAGAGTAGATAATAACGATTTTAAAATTACAGGACAACAACATGATAGAGAGGCCGAAGTAACTCTAGACACACATAAACTAACTGATGGTGTTTATACTGTTTCTTGGTTGACCATGTCAGCAGATGATGGTCACATTGCTAAGGGATCCTATGTATTTGGAATAGGAAATGTTGGAGGGGCACCAGCACCATCATCTCCGGGTTTAGCTGGCCAAGGTAACACTAATAACAATAACAATAACTTTGCACAGCAAAACCAAGTAAAAACTGAGGCAGTGACTTCTAATTTAGATGGCATAATAAAATGGCCATTAATTGTAGCTCAAGCTGCAATAGTAGGCAGCATAATATCACATCTATTTCTATGGACTAACAATAAATTTGTTAAAAAGATATTATACTCTACAATTATAGAAAACCAAATTAATAGAAATATCAGCCAAAAATATTGAAGGTGAAAATACCAATTCAAAAATTGATAATAATGCATATCAAATAGAAAAGGCATCTCTTAAAACCTTTAAAAATATTTGTAATAATACTTTGTACTAAGTTCTGCATCCATATTAGTTTGTGGAACCGCCCTACTCTTATTACAAATAAGTGATTTATCTAATTCAAATTCAAACTTCTTTTCTTTATTTGAATCTCTATTGCATGGTTCTGTAGGAACAGTCTGGATAATACGAAGTCTTGCATCGATTGTTGTCATTGCTGTTTCTCTTTTCTATTACTTTTTTGAAAAGAAAAAAATGAAAAGAGAAGCATCAGATAGCAAATCAACCAGACCTAAAATCAAAAAATATTAAAAATATTAAAAATAAACAAAAACATCCTGTATTATTATACATTGCATTAGTAGCAGGAGCAATCAGTATTTTTTCTAATAGCATGACAAGTCATAACTCGGGTATTTCTTTTCTACCTTCTATTGCAATATCTTTGGATTGGTTACACTTTATGGCAGTTTCCATATGGGTAGGAGGACTATTTTACATATCGGCAGTGCTTCTAATACTAGTAAAAGGCACTATTTCAAGCGAAAAAAGAGTTGCAAAAATTGACTCAAAAAGATATATCAAGAAAGAATAATTTATCTAGCCCTGCTGAAGAAGATGATAAAACCAAATCTTTTTCCAAAAGCGCTGAAATAAAATAAAGATCATTTGAGATCAAAAGGGGTTTATTTTCTTGCTTTATTGCTTCCGAAATTTTCTCTTTTAGCTACAACATCCCTTGGAATAATTGGTGTTAGTGGTCTGTATATGGCATGGATACATCTACATAGCTTTAATGCAATTTTTGATACTTCGTATGGTAATATCCTCATAATAAAACTGTTGACTGCGTTACCAATGGTTCTTTTAGGGGGTTATCATCAGTTAAAACTTCATAATTACATTATCTCCATAGCATCAATTGCCAATAAAAGTCGCAAGAAAGAAAATACAGCAACGACGACGACGTCATCATTTAAAGAAAAAAAGAAAATACAACCAAGTATTTTTTCGTCTGATACAAAGACCAATGGCATTGGTAGAATCCTTTAGTTTTATTAAAAGATATTCAAATGGGAATGAAAAATATAGTAAGGATAACGAAAATAAAATTATAGGAAAAGATTATACTTTTAATATTTTTTCTCAATTTAGCAAAACAATAAAAATAGAATCATTAATTGGTATTGCAGTATTATTTGTTGCATCCATTCTCACAATAACATCTCCACCTGCAATGAACATGTCGTCATCAATGATGATGATGAATATGGGTAATAATGCTATGAATACAAATAGTGCACATCAAAATCAAAATAATAATAGCAGTAGTGGTGGACAAACAACGACGACGACGACAACAATGCCTTCACAAAAGATAGTAAATAACTCTTACTCAAGCGATGTAAAAATAATGGATACAAATGCAAAAATCCAAATAAATCCTTTTAATACTGGGTTTAACACATTTAAAATTAACTTTACAGGTGCAGATGGTAAACCTGCTAAAAATATTTCTAATGTTGTTTTGCAATTTACAAACGACCAAGCAAATATTGGACCAATTGTTGTTAATTTAAAAAAAGTAAATGATGGAGTATATTCTATTTTTGGAGGCTATCTTAGCCAAAAGGGAAACTGGACTATACAACTAACAGGACAGAGAACAGGGGCTTACGATCTTAATTACGATTTTAATGCAAATATAAAACAAAAACCCACTTCATCATCCACTTTAGCGGCGCTCCCATCCCCATCACCAAATATACCCCAATTATCTAAACAACAACAACAACAACAAAAACTATCAACATTAGGTACTGTTAGTAATAACAATTCAATGAATCAATCAGAATCACCACCTTCTTTTGATTCATTTGCATTACTTGCAATTGTATTAGCTGGTTTGGTCATATTTGGAAGTGCCTATTACTTTAAAAAAAGCAAACAACAACTAAAAGAAACCATAGAGATGTTTGAAAACCAAGATAAAGAGTAAAAAATCCCTCAAAAGTAAAATAATAAAAATAAAAATAATTTTTATTTTTTTATTATGACAATATTATTTTTTTATTCGTGAGCTTCAAAAATGAATTTATCATTAATTCACAGTAAAATATAATCGGCCATATCAATAACATAACTCCTATTGTTTAGATAATATAGCAATGCCTTTAGATTATTCTTTTAATTGATATTATTGATATATCATATCCTGGCAATATACTTTATGATGATAAAAAGAGCGCCGTCCATATGACAATTGAAGACAAGAAAAATAAATTAGAGTAAAAATAATCCATTTTAAAAAAGTAAAATTTTTTAATTACATATTTTATCTTTGTACCAATCACCTTTTAAGTCCCTTTATTTTAATTACATCTTTGCTAAAGAAGAATGATAAAAGCAGGAAAAATAATGAAGTTTTATAAGCATATTCAAAATTTTTTAAATAAAAAGACCAATCTTCTTTTGGTATTATCAATTGCCTTTACTTCCATTATTTTCTATCCATTGATAATTCCGCATTTATCCCATCCTTCCATGATAATTCACATCTCTATTCACATTCTAAGTTTTGATATGGCATTATTTCTAACTGTTATTTCTGTACTTTCCTTTAAAAAGACAAAAAGCAAAAAAGTTTTGCTTACTTCATTAAGTTTTAGTGTATTGTTAATTGTTGAATTTTTATATCTGTTACAATCAAGCAATATTCTTGGAGATTTTCAAATACCTTTTATTGAAGTAGAAATACCACATATGTTATTATTATTCATGTTGTTATTGTTTGCTGCAGGAGTAATAAAGGTTGAAAGAAGATGAGTTATAATAATATTTTAAATGTAGAAAAATCAGAAAAAGAAAAAAATGACAGAAAGAAACTATTATTAAAAATCATTAATTTCTCGCCTGGGATAAGATATAGAGAATTATTGCGTATAACCAGTTTAAATAATGGAACACTTTCACACCATCTTGCCACTTTAGAAAAGTGCTCGACTATTAAAGTAATGAGGTCAAAGAACAGTAACATTACTCGATATTATCCAGCGTCAACTCCTACTGAAGAAACAATAATTTTAGGATACCTGAAAATAAAAACAACAAAAGAAATAATTACAAAATTGTTGGAAAAAAAATGCTGTACATTTAATGAATTAGTTGATCATATTAACAAAGCACCATCGACCACATCCTGGAACCTAAAAAGACTATTGGATGCTGAAGTAATAATAAGACGAAGAGGAACTGAATTTTCAGAATATTTGCTTAAAAATCCAGTAGAAGTAGAAAACCTACTGAAGAAAACCAATGTTACCCTATTAGATAGAAGTATTGATAATTACAGTTCATTGATAGAGGATCTCTAGATTAATTTTTACTATTTTTATTTTTTATCTGTTTAATTTATAAACAGAATAAATAATTGTTTCCTTCCTTCACCTTTTTAATATCTACCTGAACCAAAGCCCTGTAATGGGATATCAGTATTTTTAGTATTTAAAATTATATTTATATTTTTATTAAAACCTTTAAAAAATAGATTATAAACTTAATGTAATAGATAAAAGCAGTTTGATGAATTGTATGATATATGATTATTAGGTCTTTAATATTGTATTGATTTTTAATAACAGAGCCTGGGGCTCGATTGGTTTTCTAATAATTTCACTGTTTTTTATATCAGGAAATATACTCAATAGTTCCTCTACTGCATCCAAAGCAGATAAGAAAAGCACTTTGATATCAGGATTCATTACTTTGATTTTAGAATAGAGCTGAATACCATTTAATCCTGGCATACGTATATCCATTATTATCAAATCATAATGATATGGAGATACCTGTGAGAAATGCTCCAATGCCTTGTTTGGGTCTGAAAAAGAGGTTGTTTTATAATTGTCACCTGCAATAATGGTTGTAAAGGTAAAAAGGATATCCTTATCGTCATCTATTAGCAGAATATTAAAAGAAGAATTGACTTGATTTAGCTTGTTCTGTTTATAGACCATATGACTTTGTCTTTTTTTATTATCTATTTCTTTCTGTTGCCTTGGACTGTCAAGACGATGTACAGAATAGACAGGATATGTAAAAGTACTGTATTTATCAGCCTGCTGGCTTACATTTTTAAAGCAATAGTCATAAAAAAATGGTGTTTTATTGATGACAGTATAAAGGTCATTGTAAATAACCATCTCATTTGATAAAGCTAGATGATTTATTTTCGAGCAGATGTTAACAGTGGGTCCAAATAAATCTACACTATTTGAATTTGAAGATGTAGCCAGTTCTACTTTCCCATAGTTAGCACTTATTCTATAGTTAATGGGTGGTAGACCATTTTTACTTAATTCTTCATTAAGAGTAGAATTTGCATCAATCATTGCTAATCCGCAGTCAAGGACATCCTGAAAAGCAGATTCGTTTACATCTGAATCAACAGTTTTTGGAAAATAATAAATTAAACAATCACCTGCATTTTTAATTACTTTTCCATTGTGGTCTTTGATTATAGAGGCCATGGTGTTGAGAAATATGGAATAATAATTTCTAATTTTATTTGAACTTGCTAACTCTTGTGTAATCTTTGTAGAATTAACGATATCAATAATACCTACACAGTATCCATGAGTATAATTAAAAAATGTTATCTGTTTATCGTTGTTGTCGGTAGTAGTAGTAGTAGTAGTATGTAATTTGATTGGGATTGAAGGAGGAATTACTACCCTCTTCAGTAGTATTATGAATTTTGCCTTCTTTTATGGAGTTTGTATCATCATCATTTGAAAAATCGTTATTTAATATATCCAATTGTGAATTATGCACCTTCCCCCATGATTTTTATCCCTATTAATATATTATAATAGAATTCATGTATTAAACTTTTAATACTTGGAAAAGAATTCCATTATCTAAACAAATAATGTCCAGTGTCGATCCTTTTGCCAAAAAGCCTTATAACAATATAACTCAACTTTGATGATGAAAATAATGATAAAGAAAAAACAATAGTATACTATGGCGAAGGAAAAACCACTGAAATCCTGTTAAAAACTTTTTCCAATGCAAAAAAAATATGGAATGTTTATGCAAATTCAAAAGGACCTACAGTATCAATGGGTGTTGATGCAATACGAAAAGGATACATTTCATTACACAAAAGAGGTATAAAAATTCAATATATTACTGAAATTAATAAAAATAACCTAAATTATTGTAAAGAATTGCAAAAAATATCTTCCCTTAGACATATAGATAGTGCAAAAGGAGGAATGGCAGTAAGCGATTTAGAGTATGTTGCCACGGCCGTTATAAAAGAGTCCAAACCTAATTCTCATTTGATATATAGTAATGTAAAGGAAATAGTAGAACAAGAGCAAAGCATATTTAACAGCCTCTGGAAGATAGCAATACCCTCAGAAATTAAAATCAAAGAAATAGAGGAAGGAATAGAACCTGTGGAAACTAAAGTATTAGACAATAAAGAAGACATTTATCAGAAAATTGAATTATTATGTCGCAATTCTGATGAAATACTAGTTGCCGGTGAAGCTGGGATATTACAATTAATTCATGATAATTTATTTGAGTGTTATCAAAAAATTCTTCAAAATTACGAACAAGGATATCATAGAGGCATCAGGATGATAATAACGATATCAAAAGATTATTCGGAGTTGTAAAATTGTTTATGAATTTAGGAATTCGTATACGACATATTCAAAACCCTTTACCACTTAATTTTGTTGTTACCAACAGATCTTTCTATACATCTATTGAGAAGATTGGCAAAGAGGGTAAAATGATGGAAAATATGATTGCAAGCAATGACCCAATTTATATTCAGCATTTTAAAACACTTTTTGAAGATTTATGGGAAAATGGTATTGATGCTATAGACATAATAAAGGATATCGACAGGGGGCTTGATCCTGAAACAATACAGGTAATATCACGATCCTCTACCGCAAAAGATCTCTATATAAAAATTATAGAATCTGCAGAAAATGAGATAATAATTTTATTCCCCACGTGTAACTGCTTTTAAACGCCAAGAGAAAATTGGAATTATTCAAAAAATGGAGAAATCAATAACCGAAAAAAAGTTCAAGTTAAAATATTACTACCTAAGGATAAACATATTGAAGAAACAATAGATGCCTTGAAACAAAATTGTAAAGAGCATGAAGATCTAATACATGTCAGATATATCGAACAAATGCAAGATTCTAAATCAACTATTCTGATTGCAGATAGAAATGTTTCTTTATTAATGGAGGTAAGAGATGATTTAAAACAAAATTTTTTTGAAGCAATAGGATTGTCAACTTATTCAAACAGCAAAGCAGGCATATTATCATATATTTCTATTTTTGAAAATTTATGGAAGATTACCGAACTACTTGAAGAATTATCTTCTGCAAATCAAAAACTACAAAAACAAGACATATTGCAGAGAGAATTTGTCCATATCGCAGCACATGAATTGAGAAATCCAATTCAACCCATTCTTGCATTATCTCAATTTTTAAAAGATTATACCAACAAATATTATAAAGAACAAAATGATTTATTGGATGTAATATATCGAAATTCAAAGAGATTGGAAAAACTTTCTGAAGATATTTTGGATATAACTCGAATAGAATCAAATATAGTACAAATTGAAAAAAGAAAAATTTGATCTTGTTGAATTTTTAAATCAGTTGTAACAGATTATCGACGTTTTCTAGAAAAATACCATAATGCAGATGGAGAAATTAAAAATTCAATCAATTTAAAATTTTTATCACTATCTCAATGATGATGATACTGGTAGTTGAATGGGATAAAGAAAGATTAAATCAAGTTATTTTGAATTTACTTGATAATGCCTATCGATTTACAAAGGAAGCTGTTGATGATCAGAAAAAAGGAGAAATCATTGTATCCTGTAATACATATAACAATGACTATGCAATTATCAAGGTTAAAGATAATGGTCCTGGAATAGATAACTGAAATAATACCTAAGTTATTTACAAAATTTGCAAGTAAATCCAAAAACGGTACAGGTCTTGGGTTATTCATTTGTAAAAATATTATAGAGTCCTTTGGTGGCAGAATTGGGTAGAAAGTGAAAATGACGATGTTAACAAAAATCAACAGGATATTTCTAAAGATGATTTTATCACTTACAATCTACAAATAAAATAAAGGTACAACAATAGCATTTAGCATCCCTTTGGTAGATTTTCATTCAATTAAGAAAAATAATGAAAAAAGAAAACTCATTATAGCGAATTCAAATCAATATGAACAAAATAATAAAATCGAAAAGTAAAATCTTGATAATAGATGATGAATCATGATCTCGACAATAACATACAAGATTGGTTTAGAGTCTATCAGGATTTAAGTTGATACATATAACGATCCAATTGAGGCCTTATCAAAGTTTATCCCGGATTATTATGATTTATTGTTATTGGATATTCGAATGCCAAAAATGAATGGTTTGGAATTATATAATGATATAAAAAAAAAAGATAAAAATGCAAAAGTATGTTTTATTACTGCTTATGATATGAATAACGAAACATTGAAAACAAATAAATATGTCATTTTCCAAAGAAAAAGAAAACAAATTATTATCAAAAAACCTATTGAAATAGACAAATTAATAGAATTAATAAATAAAAAAATAGATAAAAAGGTTAACTGATATGCAAATTGGAGCCTTTAACTACCTATTTTTAAATTTTAAATTTAAAATCTGAAAATACAATCCCTCATCCAAAATTGTTAGTTATTTGAGAACTAAACAATTCATACATATTATAAAAATATAAAGTTTTGATTTATAGATAACAAATAATCACAAAGCGTCGGATTTATATTAGAAAGTCTAATACAAATATTAATTATTTATTTTAAAAAGGTTCTATTTACAATACAAATTAAATCGATCTAATGATATTTATATTGAATTAACTAATTTCAAATTTCAAAATTCAAATTTACGATAAAAGAATTAAGTGAAGAAAAATCAATGATTGTGAATATAAAGTTTTGAAACAAGGATAATAGGGGCTCATGATTAATAAAGTAGAATTATATAAATAAAGGATCTACAAAGACGGATTTTAACATACTTTATTGCATGATTGATTTAAAATAAGGTTAAGATATACATTTCATTCATAACAAAACCAATGAAATTATGACTATTTGTGTTACATTCTTACCTCTAAAACGTTACTCAATCATGCAACAAAGCAATTTTAACAGACTTTGTTATTTAAGTTGTTCGAATTTTAATCAACCCACATTGAATTTCATATTTATTAGATGCAAATTTGGATAAAATATGATTAAAAAAGCAGATTATATATTTATCTATTTAAAAACATTTATGAATAATTTATATCCTGCAATAATTAACAGATATCAAAATTTTAGATTATCTAGGATATTGTAATATTTACATTTTAACTTGATAATCCCGATTAAGATGTGTTGCATTCGAGAAATTTTTAAGGGTGCTAAATATACAAAGATCCATTGCATCTTACATAGAGTCCATTAAGACCATCGGTGATAAACATATACACAAATCCAGGAATAAATAAGAAATAACACATTGTGATTAAAAGATTGTATAGTAACCCGGAAGCCCCATAGTTTACTAATACTATTTTGCTATCGTCTTCGACATGATTTTATATCTGCAAGGATATATTATTTAACAGGATTTCCATTCTTGGAGGAAAAAGAAGACAAAATAAAAAATGACACAGATCTGGAAAGAACTGAGATATTATACGGATCCGACAATATTGTAAAAAGAACAATAGGCGACTTTCATAAAATCCAGAAACGTTTAGATAATTGTACTGATTCTACAGGTCCGTCTGTCTTTTTCAATACTCCAATATGGAAGGAATTTATTGAGCTAAAGAATAGAGGCATAAAACTCAGATTTATCACAGAGATTACTCAAGAGAACATAATTTTCTCTAAAGAGCTTTTAAAAGTAACAGATCTAAGGCATTTAGATAAAGTTAAAGGAAACTTTGGCATAGCAGATGGCAAAGATTATGGTGGCGCAGCTAGTGTAAAAGAGGGGCAGCCCCCTATAGAACTCATTCGCAGCAATGTCAAAACATTTGTAGATCAACAACAGTTTTTCTTTGAAATGCTATGGAACAAATCAATACCGGCTGAACAAAAAATAAAAGAAATTGAAGAAGGAAAACCTTTTGGGATTTGGACAAGATTGATAGAAGATAAAGATGAAATTCTAAAAGAAATATTTTTACTAAATACTACTGCAGAAAATTTGTCTATTTGTACAACAATAGGTGGTCTAAAAATGAGTTACAACAACCTGCTAGATTCCTTTAGAAATTTAATTAAGAAAAATCCAAATGGCAATAATAAAGGATTGAGATTTCTTTTAACAATAGATAAAGATTCTATTTATTTGGTTAAAAAATTCATTGATTTAGGTGCCCTAATAAAACACATTAGAAATCTTCCTCCGATGAGTTTTGGTGTTTCAGATAAAGGAGTTGCAATAACTATAGAGAAAATGGAAGGCGGCAAACAATCTCAAAAATTTTTAATTAGTAATGAACCACTGTATGTTGATCATTTTAATAATTTATTTGAAGAACTATGGAATAAAGGATTAGATGCTAAGAGGAGGATAAACGATATTGAAGATGGAATTGAATTAGAGGATGTTGAAATTATCCAAAATCCCAAACAATCAATTAAGCAGGCATGGAGTATGGCTAAATCAGCAAAAGAGGAAATTCTTTTACTTTTTTCATCTTCTAATGGATTACGGAGACAAATTAAGATGGGTGTTATGAATTTACTGCGGGAAATATCAGAGGTACATAAAATAAATATAAGAATACTCATACCTTTTGACAAAGATGTTTATCATACGATTGAAGAACTACAAGCTGAATTTCCCTATATAGATATCAGATCTACGGATGAGAAACTTAAAACCAGAATTACAATGTTGGTAGTTGATAGAAAGGAATCAATGGTTTGGGAGATAAAAGATGATGATACTGAAGGATCATCTTATGATGCTGTAGGAATAGCTGCCTATACTAACATAAAGGCAATTTCTTTATCTTATGCTTCAATATTTGACAATTTATGGATGCAGACTGATATGTATGAAAAATTGAAACGTCATGATAAAATGCAACAAGAATTTCTAGATATCACTGCACATGAATTGAGAACACCGATACAACCAATAATAGGTATAATTGATATTCTTCGTTCAGAATCAAAAAAGAATAATAATAATAATAATAATAATTCTACCATTCGACAATCCGAATTACTCGATGTTGCACAAAGAAATGCTAAAAGATTAGTACATTTGATTGAAGAAATTTTAGACGTTACCAAAATAGAAAGTAATACTTTAAAAGTTAAAAGAGAATATATCAGTTTAAATGAAATAATATCAAATGTAATCCATGATTTTGCGGGCGGTCTTGAAAAGAATAGAAATAAAAAAAATGTATTTCTGTGTGAATACCATATAGATAAATCTTGGGAAGAGGAAGAAAACATCAATAAAAGGCCACATCAAAATACAGTAACAATAGAAGAAAAAATATCACAAAATCCAAATATTTTTATAAATGCCGATAAAGGAAAATTAAGCCAAGTATTGTATAATCTTCTTGATAATGCATCCAAATTTACTAAAAATGGAAAGATTTCACTTATTGTAAATATGATGGATAACCATAACAGTAGTATCAATAGCAATAGTAATAGTAGATATGACAAGCAAGTTATAGTTAGTATTCGAGACACAGGCACAGGAATTAATCCGGATATTATGCCAAGATTATTTACAAAGTTTGCATCAAAATCATTCCAGGGCACAGGCTTGGGATTATACATATCTAAAAATATTATCGAGGCTCATGGTGGTAAAATATGGGCCGAGAATAACAAGGATGGAAGAGGGGCTACTTTCTCATTTAGATTACCAGCAAATGAATAGATCTCTTGTGCTTTGTTGCATGATTCGAAAAACAGTTAAAAATACATCACTTTCTAGCCAATCAAATTTAATTATGATTATTTACAACCTATTGTTGACACTAAAACGTTAACAAAAAACGATTTAAAATAATCATGCAACAAAGTAGATCTCTTGCATAATTAAAACAATTAACATTTCCAGTAGGATTCTGTATCTGTTTCTAATTCTAATGATTTAATGTTTTATAGTTTATTAGACCTTCAACTATGTCTGATATACGGTTATACTTTCTCAATTTATTTCTGAATATGTCACTCATAATCCGGTATTTTTTCAACCTACAGATGGTGTTCTCCATCACTATTCTATTTTTGGAATGAAATTTGTTGTACTCTTTTTCTTCTTCCTCAGATAATCCTTGCTGGTTTCTTTTCTTTTTGCATGGTAGTGCGATGATAATTGATTCGGATAATCCTGTTCTAGGCAAGATATCTAAGGTCAACTACAGTAACAACTTGTTTAGGGAAGATAGGATGGTTCTTTTCATATATTGAATATATAGTCATGTTTTCTTCCTTTCTTATAGCCTATTTTGTGAAGTATATAACCACGATTGTTAACCATAATCTGATTCTTGACACTAGTATGTCTTTTCTTCTTTTGCCTGAGTAGAACATCTTTTTTCTATCATTATCTTCAGGTCTTGGTATCTGCTGCTGTTCTGTACAATTTATAAAAGCAAGAAAGCTTGGAAAGTATTGTTCGACTTCCTCTGGAGGTTTTAGCCTCTGTGTTTTGTTATATGTTTTCTATGGAATTGGTATACATTCTCTTACCAAATTTTCAATCTTTTGAATATCTCTGTGCAGATGTTACTCTGATCAAGGTCAAAGAGAAAACCAGCTAAAGCGTAAGTTATGTAAAGACGATGATACAATAAAAGCATAAGACATCTATTTTTTAGGTCAAGTTTGAATGGTCTTCCACAGCACCCGTATCTCTTTTTCGACCTTTTCTTTTGGATAAACGTTTTAACTTGTATTCATCATATCTTTTTGTTATTTCTTTATCGTAAATATCATCAAATTCTTGTACTGTAAGGCCGGTAAATGATTTGAAAAGCAACGGTTTTTTGGATAACTATAGTATGAAAGCAAAAGAGAACAACAGATGGATGAGGACCTAGTAATCACAAAGCTGTTTGCAGCTAATTAAACAAGTGATCTAATAATACAAAAATATTGTGTATTTTAACAATATCAATATGACCCAAACGTACTCTGTTTTATAGTTACACAAGTGATACCACGTTGTGTCATTTAGGCAGTGATATTTTAAAATAGAATAGGAAAAAATCTGCTACTGCAGACTGCCTCATCTCGAATATTAATCAAATCTTTGTAAAATTTGAAAATTATTTTGAATGCGCGTATTGTAGGTATCTACAATAGTAGTAATATTGCATAAGATACCAAATTTAGGAAATGGTATACAACAGGTTCATTTTTTCATTCATTCATTCTTCTAATAAATCCCTGAAGTGAACTATCAAAATACTACCACCTTTTTTACAAAGATGGAAAAGTGATAACAAGGTAAATAGTTAGCTTACTTTAAAATGCTATTGCCATTGTTCCATTTATTGACCTAGAGTCTTTGTGATTGTTTTCTTCATACCTATAGTAACGAATCTTTCATTGAATTTTTCTTCTATTATATCTTTTCTTGACACTACTCCAATAAGCCTACTGCCTTTTTCTTCATCTATTACAGGTATCATTTCTATTCCTTTTTTATCCATGATGCCAATCATATCCATCATATCTGTTTCCTGTTCTACGACCACTGGATTTTTTGTCATAATGTCACCTGCTTTAAGCGTATCAATATTTTTTTTATCTTTAATCGCACGAAGTATATCAATAATAGTTAATATGCCGACTACTTTTCCATCATCGTCTATTATAGGCATTCCATTAATGGAGCGTAGAATCAGCCTGGTACCAATTTCTGAAACTGTGGCATTTTCTTTGGCAGCCTCAATATCTATTGACATTACATCAAAAGCTTTCATGATAATATGCTTTACCTGCATTGTTTATTTACTTATTTCTTCTCTTTGTATGTAGAGCCTAGACCTTTTAGTATTAGGATGACCGCTTTTTTTACAATGGACGTATTATAGAAAAAATATTAAAATATTTTTTGCTATCTATGCTCCTGTAATCAATAATATTGCAAAATCTTTTGATTTGTTGATTAAGCAAAGGATTTTATCCATTCGCCAAAATTCTTTTTAAATCAATGACAGCATTAAAAAGATTAAAGGAACTTTATGTATATTATATTAGATATAAATGAGTTTCTCTAACAGATTTATTAATTTAATAAAACAAAAAGTAAACAAAGTTTTAGAAAAGCACGAAGATCCTCGTGAAGCATTAGATTATTCTGCAGTAAAACAAACAGAACTTATTCAAAGATTAAGACGAGAAATTGTAGAAGTAGTTGCATCAAAGAAAAGATTAGAAATGCAAAAAGCAAGGCTCCTAGAAAATATTAACAAATTACAAGAGCAAGCTAAATCAGCAGTTAAAGCAGGGAGAGATGACCTGGCAACACTTGCACTAGAAAGGAAAAATGCCAACCTAGCACAGGCAAAAGAACTAGATACCCAAATAATGGAAATACAAACCGAACAGGATAAATTAGAAAATGCAGAAAAACGTCTCTCAATCAAGGTTGAAGAATTCAAATCAAAAAAAGAAATAATAAAAGCACGATATTCTTCAGCAGAGGCCGAAGTAAGAATAAAAGAAAACATTACCGGCATATCAGAGGAGATGTCTGATATAGGTGTGGCAATGAGTCGAGCCGAAGAAAAAACAGATGCAATGAAATCTAAAGCCATGGCTATTGATGATATGATAGGTTCCGGATCATTAGTTGATTATACAGATAACAAAGATCAGATAGAATCGGAATTAGAGAAAACAGATATAAAAAGCAAAGTAGATGAAGACTTGGCCAAACTAAAATCTAGTATGAATAAAGATAACTAGAAAAAAAGTGTAGAAGGAGAGAGAGTATAACATAATATGAATTTTAAAACAAATAATAATAAAAATCTAGAAAAAAAAATTGTAAGAATACTAGGTTATGGTCAATATGCTGTGGATAATAACATTCTGGATGAAATAAATAAAATTGATAACAGTATTGTGAAATTACTTGAAAATGAAGAAAAAGATGATTATGTACATCCAGAATTTAAAAGACAAATCAAGCTTTTAGATGAAATGATAACAGAAAATGGGACGATTGTAGACTCTAAAGAAATAGTACAGTCAGATATTGTGTTACCTGGAAAAGATATAACATTGGAAGAAGCAAGAAAGGTGTTTAAAGGCGAAGGCATAATTAAAGATATATATTGATTCATTTAGAAATCCAAGGTAATAGAAAAATAAGAAGTAAAGGAATAATATAAAACGTATTCTAAAGGTTATCAAAATTGCGAAATAAAATCAGACTTAAATGACAAAGCCTTTTACAATTATTTCTAAAGAGACTAATCTTAAACGTGATCTTTATCTATAACCCTTGCATTTAAAAAGATCTTGGATCTTTATTTATAGTACAGTTAGATTATTATTTGCTTTTTAAACCGCAGATTGATTGCATACCTCTAAGAGATTGTTTGCTGAAAATAATGCATTAGATCTCTTGCATAATTGCACCTAAACAGCTTTATGACCTCTATTTCTTATTTAAAATATCCACTCTTTGCTTTCATACGAGAGATTATCCACAAAACTAAAACTTTTCAAATCATTCACTGGCCTAACGATAAAAGAATTTGATGATATTTACGATAAAGAGATAACAAAAAGATATCATAAACATGAGATAAAGCGTTTATCCAAAAGAAAGGATAGAGAAAGGGAAATAGGTGCTGTTGGAAGACATTTCAAGCTAGATGTTAAAAACAGATTTTTGATGCTTTTAGTGTACTATCGTCTGTACATCACTTATACGTTATCTGGATTTCTATTTGATTTGGATCAAAGCAGCATCTGCACAGAGATATACAAAAGATTGAATATTGAATATGATAAGGAAGTGTGTACCAATTCCACAAAAGATATACAACAAAACCAAAAGGCTTCAAACACCATTAGAGGAAGTCGAACAATATTTTCCAGGCTTTCTTGCTTTTATAGATCGTACTGAACAGCAGCAGATACAATCAAGACGCATAGATAAGGATAGAAGAAAAATGTACTATTCTTAGGCAAGAAGAAAAGACATACTGTCAAGAATCAACTGACGGTAAACAAAGATGGTTATATTCTTCATAAAGCAAATCATCATAAGAAAGGAAGAAGGCATGATTATGACGTTTATAAAAGGAATCATCCTGTCATTCCCAAAGAGGTTGTTAATGTGCTTGACCTTTGATATCTTGGATTAGAAAAGGATTTCCCAGAACAACTGTCCGCCTTACCATGTAAAAAGAAGAGAAACCATCAATGTCTATCCCAAGAAGAAAAAGAGTACAAACAAAATTCATTCAAAAAAGAGGATAGTGGTGGAACATACTATCTGCAGATTGAAAAAATACAGGATTATGAGTGACATATTCAGAAATAGATTAAGAAAAAATCTCTTGTATAATTAGAAACAATCTACTCTTTGAAGTATGATAATTTCTATTTTCTATAAACACTGCTGATTCATTATTCTATAGTTTACCAGTCCTGCCACTATATCTGATATTCTATTGTACTTTCTCAATTTGTTTCTGAAAATATCATTCATAATCCTGTACTTTTTCAATCTGCAGATAGTATGTTCCACCACTATCCTCTTTTTTGAATGAATTTTGTTGTACTCTTTTTCTTCTTGGGATAGACTTTGTTGGTTTCTCTTCTTTTTACATGGTAAGGCGGACAGTTGTTCTGGGAAATCCTTTTCTAATCCAAGATATCAAAGGTCAAGCACATTAACAACTTGCTTTGGAGTACATAGGACGATTTCTCTTATAAACGTCATAATCATATGTTTTCTTCCTTTCTTCTTCCTTGCTTTGTGAAGGATATAACCCCTATTGTTAACCATAAGCTGGTTCTTTACAGGAGTATGTCTTTTCTTTTTTCCTGAATAGTACATCTTTCTTTTATTCTTATCGACATGTCTTGGAATCTGCTGTTCTGTAGAATCTATGAAAGCAAGAAAGCCTGGAAAATATTGCTCGACTTCCTCTAATGTTTTTAGTCTCTTTGTTTTGTTGTATGTTTTTTGTGGAATTGGTACACATTGTCTTATCAAACTTTCAACCTTTTGTATATCTCTGTAGGCGTTGCTCTACTGATCAAGATCAAATAGAAATCCAGTCAAAGTGTAAGTTATGTAAAGACGATAGTATACCAAAAGCATAATGAACCTATTCTCTAGGTCGAGTTTGAATGGTCTCCCGGCACCTATGTCTCTTTCTTTTTCGATTTTTTCTTTTGGATAAACGTTTTAACTCGTATTTACCATACCTTTTTGTTATCTCTTTATCATAAATATCATCAAATTCTTGTACTGTAAGACCGGTAAATGATTTGAAAAGCAATGGTTTTTTGGATAACATCTCATATGAAAGCAAAGAGAGAACATGTAGATGAAAAACTAATGGTCATAAAGCTGTTTGTAAGCAATTACGCAAGAGATCTATTAATTCTTTATAAATAATTACTAATTCTATAATTATATTCTCAATTTCTTTGTGATTATTTTATATAAAAATTAAAGCACATGCTAAATAAATTGCAACATTATTTGTTATAATAGTTCATATCAGAAAATTCAATATTGAACTTATGAATTAATTTACATCTTTCATTATATGATTATACATTATAAATATATTCCAACTTTTAGATATTTATACATCTAATAATATATTTATCATTTGTATATACAACAAATTGAATGATATTAAGAAGAGAACATCCATATGATCGGACTTGGAAAATTAAATACCGCCACTATCGATTATATTGAATATTTGAGTTGTTAAATTAGTTCATAAGAAAAAGAATATTGTATATATTATTTCATTACTAAAAGAATCATTTGTAAGAATCAATTTTTAATTATTACATCGTTAATAACTCCTATCTAAAATGCTATCATCTCAGTGGAATTTTAGATTCATAAGGCTTTGTTCATCTGTAGGGTTTTATCAGCACATTTCCTTTGAATCTCTATTTATAAAAGTTACATTATGTAATTCCTTTAGAATTTATTCCAGACGAAATCCATTGAATTTGCAGTAAAATTATATTATTTGACCAATAGACTCTTCAATTGTGCCAGTATTATAATGCTATAAAATTATTTCTTAAATTAATATATTAGAAGCCTATCACTCTTTAATATATCGATAATCCTTTGGATTTCCCAATATGATGATACTTTTTCTGGCAGTACTTTTAAATCTAATTATATAGGATATTACGTTTAACATGGAATCATTATACAACTAAAATATGGAACATCTCTGGATTACCATTTGCCGCTATATGAAAGCTTTCCATCTTTTATCAATATTCCATATAAGAAATTTTATCAAATTTACATCCTTGTACTATTGAATTCTTATCCTTTAAATGAATTCTACGATAAAGCTAATGAACCATAAAAATGTATGTATTTACATCCTCTCTCTTTTATAGTAACAAATTGCTTTGATTTGCATGAATACGAAATCAATTTATCTGATGATCAATTTGTTATATATCATATCGAATTTCAAATTATAAGACGAAAATTTTATGCTTATAATACAATTTCCCATAATTCGATAACATTTTCATTATCGTTTAATAAAATATATTCCAAATTAGTATCATTATTTTCTTTTATCTAAATCACATTCACTATAAAATAGCTGATGATCTATAATTATTATATTTTATCGATATTAATGATAATATTTAATTGCATTATTTTTATTTTTTTATTTTAAAGTCAATAAGTTTATTACTAATACCAGATCATTATATAGTGCAATTATATTGAATAATTATAAAATCAAGATTCTGAGTTCGTCATTCAATAGATCTCTTGCATTATTAGAAACATCTTTACTCATCTCCATGGATTTTTGTTTCAGTCATAATGATAATGGTTCATTATTCTATAGTTTACAAGACCTGAAACTATATCTGATATTCTATTATACTTTCTTAATTTGTTTCTAAATATATCACTCATTATCTTGTACTTTTTCAATCGACAAATGATGGTATGCTCTATCACTATTCTTTTTTTAGAATGATTTTTGTTATATTCTATTTCTTTTTGTGAAAGTCCAAGATTTCTTTTCTTTCTATTTGGTATGGACGATAGTTGTTCTTGATAATCCTTTGCTATATCCAGATATCCAAAGTGAAATACATTAACAACCTCTTTTGAAGTTACAGGGTGATTCTTTTTATATATGTGAGGCATGGTCATAATTCCAGATTCATTATCTTTATCCTATTACCATCTCACCAGTTCTAAGCATATACTTTATTGATTTTGGATTAGATGTATCTTCTTACAGTTATAGTATACCATTAGATGATACAATAAAGCATACAAAATTACAATTACAGATACTTTATGAAATCCACGTGTTGGTAGTTGGTCTATCCTAAAAACTAGA
>CAWISD010000038.1:0-20789 GCA_963838615.1 uncultured Nitrososphaeraceae archaeon | reverse complement strand
CTTTCTTATGTATGATCTAAAGATGGTGGATAAAATTAGCCATCATTCAGAAATAAGAAATATTCTTTTAAAGCATAAAATAAAGTATAGAAAATCTAAAACTATTTTATCAAATAAAAGAAGCAATGATCCTGCAGAACATACTTTGAAAAAAAGTACATTGAACAACTAAGGTACAACACACCTTCATCGGATTCTGTGTTACTGTATGTAGATGAGAAAGGGCCAATAACCACGGCAAAGACTCATGGTGGTACTTCATGGTCATCCGCTGTAAGGTAAAGGTTGAGAAAGCTCAACAAAAGATAAGAGGGTTACTAAATGTGTTTGGTGCGTATGATTACACAAATGATAAGATACACATACATTGTTACCAAAAGAAGACCGGAAAACAGTTTGTTGATTTTCTAAAAAGAGTAGATAAAAGATATGATGATAAGAACATCCAAAATATCTTTCTTGTACTTGATAATCTTTCAGCGCATAAATCATAGATGGTGAAGGAAGGAATATCCAAATGTTGTCCGAGAATAAAATTTGTATTTCTGCCGGTAAGCTCTCCAGAACTCAACTTGATTGAAGTAAGGTGGTTATGGTTACAAAGGCAGACAATCAACAATTCTACATTCAAAGATGAGCAAGAAATAGGACAAGCCGTTAGCAAGTGGAATGATATATATAATAAAAATCACGGCAAAGCAATCACAAATATTTTACAAGAGGATATACCTTTGTGTCTACACATCTGTTAACAGTTATGTAAATACTTGGATAATCTTTAATGTAAAGAGAATGTGCTTATTTAGATTTGTTAATTTTTAAAAACTTGAGAATATATTAAAAAATACAACAATAATTTTGTAAATGAAAACAAGCAGTATCAGTTTACAGAAGAACATACTGCATTCTTTACACAACTGTTAACAGGGCCGCTATTACTATCAGAATGCTGAAATTCATTAGTTGATGTTCTCTTTACCTCTATCATAAACCTGTATATCAAAATCTTGTTTTTTTTTGAAATAAAAGCATTTTGTATAAACCCGTGAATCTATTGGAGGGAATGAGATTTGAATCCCGATTTATGATGGGAGATTATACTGATAAGTAAATGCTGTTCCAGCATGTCTGGTTGACAGTTATCCTATTTTTAAAAGCGAGACATTCAACATATTTTAGCACAAGTAATCACTATAACAATGACCTTGGTATTGTTGATGAATACATAATCCAAGAAACACACTGACAAGTCATAACTTGCATATAGATAATTTTATAGGCTTGACAGTTTTAAAATCCGCTATATTGAGTATGCCTTTGCAATATTCGAGTGTAAATATAAAAAATGTATGAACATAATGAACATACAGAAAATAACAATAATAATTATTATCCATCAAAAATAGACAAAAAATTTCTTGATAGATTGTCTGAATTTATACAATCAGTTGAATCCGAAATGGACATAATGTTGCCTGGAATTACATCCTTGCAATTCTTGTCATATTACAAGATAATTGATTATGTAATATCACAGAAGTTGGCCAAGAATATTATTATCAGATTGTTATGCTCATTTGACGAGGATAGTATGCGGCTAACCAAACATTTAGTCCCATTTATAGGATACAGATCAATAAAACCATCATTATCCAAGACCCAATCAAATTCCTTGTTCTTTATCAGAGACAAGCAGGATATTTTTTCTTTTTCAGTAAATATGCAAATACAACCTCATCAACATGATAAACAAGACAGCGATACTATTTTTTCTATAGATAATTGGTCATATTCTAAAGACATCTCTATAGTGAGAAATACTGTTTATTGTTTTGATCTTATATGGGAAGAAAAAGAAAATCATGATGAAACCATAAAGGAAAAAATGCACTCTGAACTTTTGTTTGATTTAATCTCACATGATATAGGGAATTACCATCAGATAATACAAAGTAGCTTGAATATTGTAACTTCCATTTTAAAAAGAAACAACGATGATACAAACGGCCTATCCCAGAATAACGAAAGAATTTTTTTAGCTATTACAACTGCAAAAAAAGCACTAGATAAAAGTCAATCCCTTGTAGACAACATACGTAGATTAGAACGACTACAAACACAAAAGGATTTAAAGCTAGTATTAAAGAATCTTCCTGATGTTATCAATAATGCATATACTACACTGGAACAAACACTATATGATAATAACCCACAAGGCAAAAGAATTAGATTTTCTTTAAATGTAGTGGACGATCATAATAATCCCACCGGCATAAATGTAATCGCAGAGGATCTGCTTGAGGAAATTTTTGTTAATTTATTTTCCAACAGTATAAAATATACGGAATCGTCGGAGGTTAAAATTGATGTTCTGATAAGGGAGTATTTTATTGGCGAAGTAAAATATTGGATGGTAACTGTATCTGATTATGGTAAAGGAATACCGGACTCGATAAAAAAGGAATTGTTCGAACGATTTTATTCTAAAGCTAAGGGAAGCGGATTAGGCCTATCTATAGTAAGGACATTGGTCGAAAGGTATAAAGGCAAAATTTGGGCAGGAGACAGAGTATATGAGGACTGCACGCAGGGAGCTGCATTTGGTATGATTTTTCCTGCAGCATAGGAACAATAATATATCATATGATATCAATGTTGAAGTTTTTAGATTCACTTCAGTTGACAACCCCTCCCTGTTGACAGTTTTCTATTATCGATCCATTAACCATTTAATCATTCAGTAACCTTCCATCCAGACAGTACTATGTTGTTGCTGTAGTTGTATTATTTGCTCTAATGTTATATTATTGTCTATATCTTTGGAATCATATGCACATATGCCAATAATAGGAAAGTTAAATCTTTGTTCCAAAGATGATTCATATTCAAGTAATTCTTTTGTAAACCCACTTTTGAAAAATGCACTCATATCCCCAAACACTCGCATTCCTCTCTTGCCTTTGCTAATACAGTTTTCTACTAATGTAGACCACAATACAATTGTTCGCTGAATATTGGGTATCCCATCAGGAAAATACGCTTCTTCCGTGGTTCTGATAATAATGTCTCCTCTGGATTCAAGTTCAGTAATATTCAATTGCCATTCATTTTCCATTCTGGCACGGATCTCATCTTTTGGCAGATCTGTGGTCGTCATAACAACAACCTCATTTCTTTCAAGACCATCTTTTAGAAATGCAAAAGCTTCATCGAATTTTTCCTCTTTGTTAGGATATACTGCAATTATATGATTTCCTTGCTCGATAGTCTGTAGCCTTTGTGCCAATAGATACACTATAAGGAGACTTAAAATATAAGAATTATGCATATGCAATGGTCATAATGAGGATAACGTGTGGCATATTTTTTACCTAGGAGCAATATTAATATATAAAATCGAAAGCATCAGTGAACTATAACTATATAAAACAATGTTATTCAAAAGGCTCCAAAATATTCCATATCAGGTAACTGGTCATCATCCAGGCCATGTTTTACGATTTTAACAGACATGTCATTAGTGAAGCTGTCTGCAAGTGATTTCATCACAGGTGGAGACAATATGTCCAACGCAACAAATTCCATATTCTGCTTGCCACTGCATTTTTAGGAAATTATTCTGGATCTATATCTTATTACGACAAAGCCTTGGCAATAGCTCCTAATGACTTTTTGACTAAATTGAAAAAAATCTTGCTCAATATCAATTATCCACCCATTGAAATTTATTATAAAATATTGTTTATATCATAATATCATTCTTATTAAATATTAAATTGATGAAAGAAGGAACTTTCAGAATATGAAAAGTAACGGTATCTAAGTCTAAATTGTAATTATTTCACGGCTTTAAGTTCTTTTTGAAACCAGTCCCTAGTCCCAATAAGGGTTCGATCAAATTTTAGCTTTAACTATGTGGGTTTGATTTGGTTAGATAAATGGTTTCAATTATTATATCATATAACTCTAATCTGTTTTAACTTTGTAAAATTGATTAGAGCCAAAGGATATAAATACAAACTCAAATTTTGATTTCGGTTCTTATTTGTAGTATACATGATATTTTTTTTGCATTTATTTTAGGAATTGTTATATTGGGTTTTTAAAAGAGATTCTTGATTATATATAACTATTAGAATACTATGCTAATTTATTATTCTGTTTTACAAATGGTTTGTTTATAGTATATGTATATTGTAATGAAAATAATTATTGGCATTAATGCGTTCTCTTGTAATATACTCTTTTAGTTTATGACACTATGGCAAGGTTTTAGAACTACTATTTATTACCTTACTGATAACCCTACCCAGCTGTCAGACCATTAACTACTATTATTTGACGCGGTTTGCCATATATGATAAAGTTTTCCATCTGAACCTAATATAAAAACCTCTAGTCTATCATCAGCATTCTGTGCTACATCTATCCTTTTACGAATAGGCCAGTTCCCTTCCAATAAAATCCAAGGAGACCAAATACCAGTATCAATATCAGATCTATCTTATAATAAATAGTAAAGTCGTCCGTCTTTACTATTTATTACAAACACATTTAGTCTATCTTGAACATCAGTGGCTACAGCAGGATCGCCGAGTCTGCTTTCTGAAGGTTCGGTAGATAATTGTCCACTTAATGAAATCCAATCCTCATACCATTGACTACTATTCATCATACCTTGCAATTTATAGTAAAGTTGTCTATTCTGCCCTATCATAAAAACCACTAGTCTAGCGCCACTAGTCTAGCGCCACGAGTCATTGCTACAGTAGGCCTTGCATTCGTAGACCAACATCCCCAATAGAGGGAAGCGAACCGCCATCCATAGAAGTGTGATGTGGTCTGTATTGATTAGAAAAATTATCCTTATGCACCATAAACACCTCTAGTATACCATCAGCATTCAGTGCTAACACTGTGTTCCGTTCCGTTCAAAATCTACCCATCTATTTCATTTGATTGTGTGGAGGACCATGTATTATTTGGTTTATCCTGCTTTGTTGCATGATTCGCTCTTTCCAAATGTATTTAGCTAACATCTACCAACAGATCGTTTGAATTGGTTCACCTACAACCAATCTCTAGTTAAACGTGGTGAAATACTGATAGGATTTGATGTTATGGATAACTGGGAAATTGAATTAAAAGAGATGAATAAAGATAAAGTTGGTGAACCATTTCATTATCCTGATACCTTTCTTCTTTTACTTGGATATGCTAAAGTATATTTTCATTTGCCATTTAGACAAACCGAGGGTATTGCACAAGGCCATGCTAAAGGAAAAGTACCTTCAATTCCTAATTACAGTACAATAAGCAGAAGGATAAACAAGTTAGACCTCAAGATAAAAGAGGATAACAAAAGTAAGGAATTTGAAGATGAGTATATCATCATTGCGATAGACAGTACCGGTATCAAGGTTACCAACAGAGGTCAGTGGATGGAAGAGATAAATGGAATATATGCAAAAATAAGAAAGGATATTTGAAAATACATATAGCAGTAAACATCAAGACCAAGAAAATTCTTTCTATTAAGGTTACTGACGAACATGCTCACGATGGTAAAGCATTACCAGAATTAGTTGATAATATTATAAAATCGGATAATGTAACAGTAGCAATAAGTAAACTATTCGGTGATGGCGCTTATGATAGCAACGATATATTCAGATATTTGTCCGCAGACAATGGAATCTTGCCTTGTATTAAAGTAAGAAAGAATGCTAAAGTTCTATTGAAAAAAGGACATATTTTAAGAAACCTATCAGTTATATCTCAGAAAAGTGATTTGCAAAGATGGAAGGATAGCGAAAGCTATGGAAAAAGATGGATTGTAGAAACAGTGTTTTCTTCACTAAAGAGAATGTTTGGTAGAGAATATGTTTATTCCGTTAGACTAAAGAACATGATACAGGAAATGATGCTAAAAGCATCACTGTATAACAAAATGATATCTATTTAGACAAAACAGATAGTAAAATAAGAGATTTTAATAATCATGCCACAAAGCGGGTTTATCCTGATATGAATGAAAACCGGCATTATCCTTTAGCCAAAAGACATCGAGTCTACCGTCACCATTCCTTGCTATAGCCGGCCGCTGACCAAAAGAAAAAAACTGTTGTTCTAATCCTAATAATCTCCAATCCCTATCCCATTCATTACTATTTACCGACTTTTGTTGTTTATTGTAAAACTGTTTATTTGACCCTATAATAAAGGCCTCCATACTCACATCTGTATTTCGTAGTATAGTCGGAGTGAAATTTCCATACATTTCAGTAGCTGCTGCTAATTCGCCATTACTTAGTTCATTCTTTTGTCCTAATGTATTTGCACAATCCTTTGATGGATAAATTGGTTCTATAGTTGGACTTTTATTTTTAGAGAAGAACCATGCACCATAATGCATAATTGAACAATAATCGTAATCTCCTACATCATCACCGTCAACGATATGTTGACCAAAGTTGTGTCCACTATCCTTTGTAGAATCATATGTTCCATTTGGCTGAATTCCACCTTCAATATTATCCCAATTATGATATCAACATAATTATGCCCCAATATTAAAAAAAATAATGTTGATTTTTACTTTAAAGAGATAAACATTACAAATACATTATTTAGGTAGATAATATAAATGACCGTATTTAAAAATGCTAAGGATGGCCATTTTGCATTTGCCGCCAACTTAAAAGATCTAGAAAAATCTCCAGGAGGTTGCCTAACTGTTCAAGTGGAAAACCATACAATAGCACTTTTCTATTATAATTCCAAAGTATATGCAATAGACAATAGATGTCCCCATATGGGATTTCCTTTAAACCGAGGTACTGTTAAAGATGGTGTTCTTACTTGTCACTGGCATCATGCCCGTTTTGACCTAGGTAACGGAGGAACATTTGATCAATGGGCTGGCGATGTTCCATCCTTTCAAATAGAAATTCACAAAGGAAATATAGAAGAAGAAATATGGGTGGACATTTCACAATCCTCTTTCATAGATACCAGTCTATCTCATCAGATGATGCTATTACAAAATGGATTAAAACAAAATATTTCATTGCTGATTTCCAAAGCGGTAATTGCAATGATGGATGATATACATTCCATAGAAAAAGCAAACAAAAAAGAGATTGATAGTAATGCACTAATAAAGGCATTTCGCTTGGGTCTTGATTTTGGAACCCATTATAAAAAATCAGGATGGGGACAGGGATTAACAATTCTTACATCTATGATGAATATAATATCATATCTTGAACCAAAAGACAAATCATACGCACTTTATCATGGTCTTTCGGCTATTGCTCAGGATTGTGCCTCATCGCCCCCTCGTTTTGAAATTTCTCCTCTTCCAAAACCTTGGCCCGATTTACCCACTCTGAAGCGCTGGTTCAGACAATTTATTGAATCTCGTGATACCTCAGCTGCAGAAAGATGCATTGTTACCGCAGTAAGATGTGGTGCAAATAGTCAGGAATTATCTGATATACTTTTTACAGCAGTAACAGATCACCGATTCCTTGGAGTAGGTCATACACTTGATTATACCAACAAAGCCTTGGAAGCATTAGACATAGTAGGATGGAATAACAATGATGGAATGGTAGAATCTGTATTAAGTAGCCTTGTATCGGATTACACAAGTGCCGAACGAATGGAAGAATCAAATGCCTGGCGTTACCCAATAGATTTGATCGCCATTCTTGAAAATGTATTTAGCAAACTACCAACCATATTAGAAAATACCACTAATAGAAAAGAGGGAGATAAATTGTTCGAAAGAGAAAAACTAGTGACAGAATTACTAGGGGATAATTCTCCACAATCAATTGTCAACCAATTATTAGATGCTTTAAACCAAGGAGTCAATGCTATAGAAATATCTGACACTGTAACCTATGCTGCAGCAATGCGCATTGCACAATTTCACACACGCAATGAGTTTAGTGATTGGGATACAGCATTACATACATTTACCTTTGCCAATGCTGTAAATCAAGGATTACGTAGAACACCTACGCCAGAGCTTCTAAGAGGAGTATTTGATGCAGTAATGAGAATATACTTAAATCGCTTTTTGAATATCCCTCCTGCAAAAATTCCAAAACCAAATTCAATTGCTCATCGAAAATTTGAACACAATGGTAAATCGCTATTAAATGAATTATCTGAATTATTAGATAGACAGCAGCAGACAAATCAAGTAGGACAACTAGTTGCAGACTATCTTTATAATGACGGAAATAGGGAGATTCTTTTGCATACAATTGGAAAGCTTTTGTTACGGGAAGACCGTAACTTTCACTCCATTCAGATGATTGATGCTGCTTTTAAACAATGTTCCTCTCTCATGATATCCCAGCAAAAAGATAAGACTACTGCTTTGAATGTGAATATAGTAAATATTATGGTAGCAGCATCTCGATATTTAGCTGCCCATTCACCCACAATGCGTTCTCAAGGTAGAACTTTCCAGATAAGCAATCAACTCCATAATGGCGAACATTTATTTGAATAATGATCTTTTTTATATGTGGAATAATAATAAAAATTTAATTATTTTTTGGCAGTATGACGATTTATTGCAAACATGAATATTTTATAAAAGATGAAATTGTTATAAAGATGAAATATTATTTCAAATTTAACAAAGGCGTTTTTAATTGGATTCAATTAACAATTGCAAATACAGATGGATGTAATAAAAAAGATAAAATATTTAACACAAATAAAAATTTATTCTCTAACAAGGTATTTTAAATATTCTATAAAGATGGCGTTAGATATAGAAATATTTATCAGACAATCCATGTACAATAGTTTATTACTTTAAAATATAATTAAAAAAGCTGCAATAGAATTTTGTTAAAGTATACTATTTTAAAAATATCATGTTAAAATATAAACTTGTTTGCATACTACCAATAAAATAATAAAAAAATTACAATTTCAATGGATATAGACACAGTTGTCTTTTGAAATATTTAACAAGATATAGATACAAATACTGCGCGGATATTCGATATCATTACCAATAATTTAAAAAAATATATGAAAAGATTAAACAATCATTAAAAGTAATATCCATTGAGAGAAAAATTTCATGAGTAAAGAAAAAATTATTAATATTTTTGGAATTCATCATGTTACTGCCATCACAAGTGATCCAAATAGAAACTTGGATTTTTATTCCAATTATCTTGGACTAAGATTTGTAAAACTAACAGTGAATCAAGATGATCCATCTTCATATCATCTTTATTATGGCGATGAGCTAGGACGACCTGGTACATGTCTAACTTTCTTCCATTGGCCTTCCATCCCTAAAGGACATCGCGGTACAAGCGAGGTAAGTGCAACAGCTTTTCTCATTCCAGAAAATTCAATAGGGTATTGGATAGAGAGATTAAATAGCAAACAAATAGATTTCAGTGGTCCATACAAACGTTTTGATAATGAGCAGGTATTAATATTAAAAGATCCTGATGGATTGCAGTTAGAACTAATAGCTCATAAATCAGCTGAAGATAGAAATGTAAACTTGTGGAAAAATGGTCCAATTCCTCTTGAATATGCTATTCGGGGTTTTTATTCTGTAACCCTTGCAGAAGAAGGATATGAACGCACTGCATCTATTTTAACCCACGAATTAGGTTTCAAGCCAACACTTCAGGATGGAACTCGATTCCGATATGAAATATCATGATACATCAAAAGCCGAAGTTCAAATAGAAGAAAAACAAATAGTAGGAGGTGCTCGTATTGTTGATGTTCTTTGTATACCTGATACTCAAAGGGCAGAAATCGGAATTGGATCGGTTCATCATGTTGCATGGCGTACACCTACCGATTTGCAACAAAAGATTCTTCGTCAAAATATAGTCAAGGTAGGATTAAATGCTACACCTGTAATCGATAGATTTTACTTTCATTCGGTATATTTTCGTGAACCAGGTGGTATACTTTTTGAAATTGCTACCAATACCCCCGGGTTTACCGTTGATGAAAAGGCAGAAGAACTTGGAACTCACCTTGTGCTACCGCCATGGTTTGAACCTATTCGAAAGGATCTTGAGAAAATCCTTCCAAAAGTACATACACCTGACAAAAAAAAGTATAGTCAATAGAACATATAAATATAAAAGATAAAGAGAAGTAAGTGAATATTTTAAAATGAATAATAATAATAATCAAAACCAACTTCATGGCTTTTCACAAATTTATCCCTTCAGATAAAAAATAAAAAATCAAATCTTTATTCTGTTTCTGTTTCATGGTACTGGAGGAAATGAAGAGGACTTGATTCCTCTTGTTCGGGAATTGTCTTCTGAATATGCAATACTAAGCCATAAATTTGGAGGAAGGGACAGGTCATGAATTAACATTCAATGAAATTTAACTAGTAAATAATTGGCTAGTACCTTGATATGTATATGTAAATAAAATGCAAAGTATATACCATCCTATAAAAAAATATGGAATATGATAATTTGAAATCTTATTTAAACTAGCATTTAATAAAAATCATTTGTATTTTATTATTTCAAGGTTAAACTACTCTTTTAGAGGTAAACTAAAACTAAATGTGGCACCTTTGTTATCTTTATTGTTTGCTCCCCAAATTTCACCACCATGCATTTCTACAATGTTTTTTGAAATAAACAAGCCCAATCCTGTCCCCTGGAAGGATTTTGATGCAAATTTTGTAAACAATTTTGGCATTATTTCATTATCGATTCCATTACCATTATCTTTTATATGTACAATGATCATATTTGTTTTTTTACCATCGATATAGATTTCTTTCTTTTCAAGCATAATAGATATAATCCCTTTACCTAAAATGTTTTTAACAGAATTATCAAATAAATTCAAAATCACTTGACCTATTTTAAATGTATCAGCATATATTATATAGTCTGGAGTAAAATCCTTATATTCAAATATAATTTCCTTTTTTTGGTCAATATCATTTATAAAATCTTCAGATATATGTAATATCAATTTATTTAAGTTAAAATACTCTTTATTAAGATTAAATACCCTGCCCTCAATTCGTGCGACATTCAATATATTCTCGGCCAGATTTTTTAATCTCTTGGTATTTTTAATAACAACTTCTAGTAATTCCTTTTCTTCCTTATCGGTGATTTTATTCTTGACAATTTCTGTTAAACCAAGGATTGGTTGTATTGGAGTTCTTAATTCATGAGCAGCGATATTAATAAACTCCTTTTGCATTTTATCTTGTATTTTAAGATTTTCATGTGCTTGTTTTAACTGTCCATAAATTTCTGTTTGATTCCAAAGACTATCAAAAATAGATTTATATGATTTTGAAATGTGTATGCTATTTGAATAAGATGCCATCCCTATAGCATTCAAAGAATTGTTTGTAGAATTATTTGTTGATTCGATAATTATGGATTTATTTTTATCAACTACTATTAGACCCATCTCTGTTTGAAACTCACTATTGATTGTTCTAATTTTTAAATTTTCAATTCTGTCTATTTGAAAATCAAATGGTAAATCGACATTATTCTGATTTTGAAATAAAATATCTCCTCCATTATTTAGTAATAAATTAATTTCTTGTTGTTTTTGAATATCGATTTCTTCATTAATAAGAAGTTTAATTGTGATAGTTTTGTTTGATAATGCAATATTTTTTAGATGTTCAAACATGCCAAATTTAATTTGTCTACAAAGAGAATTGAAAGTTGGAAGTATAACTAATATTTCATCTTTAGCATATGTCAATAAAGAACGAACTAAATTAAAAGATTCTTCTGTACTTTCAATTGTTTCTATAAAAGATATCTCACATTCCTCTTCTATTGATTTAATTATTTTTTGAGGATCCTTACTTGTTCTCCATAATTCTTCAAATAAATTTTTAAAATGCTTTAAATATGATGGCTCGTTACTATATAATACACTTTTGGCAAGTCCTCCATTTTCATTCCTTTCAACTGCTGCCAATAATTCATTATCAGTAACATTAAAACTAAGTGGGATAATATCTCTTTACATGTCTTATTTCAACACCCATATTAAGGAAAACCTTTGCCATTTCTAAATTATCTCTGTTTATCTCAATTAGAAATCTTATTCCTTTATGAAGCCCATTTTTTTTTCTTTCTAAAACCTGTTTTACTAATGGAATAAAATGGTTATATCCAATAGTTAAACCCCCTGGCGAGCTGCAAGCATTTAATTCTTTAGAGTTACTAACAACTTTTTTAATTTCGTTTTCTATTGTCGAATCTCCAAAATCTTCTATTATTTTGGTTTGATAAGAAATTATTCCTTCTTCAATTTCTTTTATTTTTTTAATAGCTGGAATAGCATTATTCCAAAAAGTATCAAAAATATATTGACCTTGAGAAACAACTTCTTCAACATTACTGTATATAACTTCTGTTAAAGGTTGTTCTTCTTGCAATATAGTTGTAGCCATATATTCTGATTCATTCATTGCAATGCCTCCTTTGAGACCGTCCAGATGTCTTAATTCACTAACTATATTTAGGAGATCCCTGCAATATTGTATATTATCTTTAGTGATCTCTGTTATACATCTAATTTTTCCACCCCTGTTTAAAATATCCTTATAACCATCATAATACAGTGGAATTTTAATTACTATTGAAGGAGCTTTATGGTCAAATGTAATATCCATTTTCTTTTTTACATTTTGCATAAATTTGGAACCATATGATAAGGAATTCTCTACACCATAAAGAATTTGGGTCCTATGTCTTCCAATAGCATTATCAGGCATTGTTAAATAATATAATAAGTTATAAATATTATATAAGAATAACATATTTAAATGGACCTGTTTTTATAAAATTATAATTTGTAATTTTTTATAAAATGTACTTTGATTTTTAATTTATAAATATCTTTGAATTATGTAATTATTTATAGGATTTTAGTATAATACTATAAATAATGTGAATTGACTATTGAAAGACTTGTTCATTACCATAAATAAATACATAAAATGCAAGTTAATACATGATAATAAATAGATTATTTTAACCATCAAACATCATGATAAAGATATTTTTTATCATGATGAAAAAGTAATAGAAAACTGCTTTGTTGCATGATTCGAAAAACAGTTAAAAATACATCACTTTCTAGCCAATCAAATTAAATTATTACTATTTACAACCTGTTATTAATACTAAACCGTTAACAAAAAACGATTTAAAATAATCGTGCAACAAAGCAATAGAAAACATGTTCTCGTTGCTCAATTTTACTTTTTGCAGATTCTATCTATATTTATACTCGTTTATAGATTAATATGATTACTGTCAAAATGGAAATACCAATTGCTGATGAGTTAAAACGTATTGCAAAGGGGGAAATTCTTTCTGATAATTGGAGTAGAGACATCTATTCTGTTGATGCCAGTCATTATGTGATAAAACCATCAGTTGTAGTATGTCCAGTTGATAAGTATGATGTAGAGAAAATATGCAAATGCTGTTTTTCCAAAAATATACCTATAACAGCAAGGGGTGCAGGAACTGGTCTTCTTGGCCAATCTCTTTCAAGTAACATCGTTATGGACTTTACCAAATACATGAACAAGATAATTGAAATTGGAGATGATTATGTTGAAGTCCAGCCTGGTTTAGTTAAAGGTATTTTAGATAAGGAACTAAAAAAGAGAGGAAAATTCCTTCCTCCTGATCCTGCTAGTAGTAATTACTGCACAATTGGAGGGATGATTGCAAATAATTCAAGTGGGGCTCATTGTCTTAGTTACGGCAGTACAATAGATTTTCTTCAAGAAATTTGTGTTGTTTATTCTGATGGTAATACTGGTATTATTAATGGTAATAATAAATCTAATGATGACAAACTGAAAAACTTGTTAAGATTACTATCACCTTTTGTGGATATCATTCAAAGTCGATATCCAAAAGTAAACAAAAATTCTTGTGGTTATAGGCTTGATGCAGTAATAAATGACAAAGGATTTTCGCCTCAAAAAATATTTGCTGCATCTGAAGGCACATTAGGAATACTAACTTCTGCAAAGCTAAAAATCTTGGATATCCCGCTACACCATCATTTGATGTTATTAGGATTTAAGGATTTGTTATCTGCTATATCTAATGTTCCACTTATTTTACAATATTTCTCCTGTTGCTCTAGAAATGCTTGATCACACAATTGTCTCTCTTGGAAAGAGGGATAATCCTCAGCAACTAACCGGAAATTCTGGTTGTCTATTATTTGTCGAATTTGCAGGTGATAGGATTGAAGATATTGAGAGAAATACTTATCAATGCAAAGATAGATTATCTGACAAGTGTAATATTATAGAAAGTGCAAGTGATGAACCAACTATAACACGAATATGGGAAGCACGCAAGGGTGCATTAAATCGCATCATGAAACTGACTTATGGCACTAGAAAACCAATTGGCTTGATAGAAGATACCGTGGTTAAACCAACTCTATTGCATGCATATACTCAATACCTTCTACAATCGTACATCGATAATAAGCTAGACTATGTTGTTTATGGTCATGTTGGAGATGGAAATTTGCATACAAGGCCATTAATCGATATGGATTCCAAGGCTGAGATTGATTTAATAGAACGCATTGCTCAGCAAATTTTCAATAAAGTAATAAGAACTGGCGGAACAATAACCGGAGAACATGGAGATGGACTGGGTAGATTAAAGTATATTCCATCTATGTATGGTAACGAGATATATTCGATTTTTTTACAGATAAAAAAGATATTCGATCCCAAATTCCTTATGAATCCAGGCAAGAAGATTATTGCATAATTATAAAATTTGACGATCTTTATCAATAATCTAATCGATATTTATATATCACAATGTTACTATGAATAGTTCTTTTAAATTCTATTTCTTTTTGACTATTATATTAATATAAATATAGATGCGTTATTATTTTTTGATCTATAATATTTCATCAATTTAACAGACAACTTTTATTATTGTTAAACTATGAAATAATGACCAATATGATAAAATACCATAAATAATATAAACTATCATATCTTTAATATCTTATCGAAATATTAAATAATATATTATATTTCATCAATAATTTTTAGGAATATAAATCAAAGGATAAAAAAGAATTTTTTATTTGTTTGTGTGTTTGTTTATGCAAAAATAGAAACCAGTTATCATTGATTTAATCCTCCTGTATTGGGATCAAGAATTAATTTATTGCCTGCTTGTCCTCTCATATTAAAATTAAACATATTGTTTAAAGTTCCTGCAATTGAATCAAAGGAATGATTGCCAATTCTTCCTAAATTCCAATTATCTTCTATAAAACGTATGATAGATGATTGATCTGTTATGGAATGATCTACATAGTTTATTTTAGAATAAGGCGATATTATTAATAGAGGAAGACGAGGTCCATATCCACAACGATCATTATACGATCCTTTTTCAGCATGGCCACATAATAGACCAGATTTACCAAAAATCATATCATTAGCCTTATCATTTGATTGACTTATAATAGGAGGCATCATATGATCATACCAACCTCCTGAATCATCATAAGTTATAATGATAGCTGTATCATTCCATTGCGGTAAATTCTGTATTTTGTTTATTGTATTTACTAAAAAGAATTGCTCGTCCAAAGGACCTGATGAAGATGGATGACCTTGCTCATATGATCCCGCTTTTATAAAACTTACAGCAGGTAAATTGCCTAATTGAGCAGCTACCCAAAAACTACTTAAGTTATATTGATGATTGGCAATATCGGTATATCCTATTTTATTATTTGAAGATGGAAGAAAGTGATGTGGATTTGCAGTTGAATTATAATATTGAAATGGCTCAACATCTGGATAATAATCAGAGTTATTGGTACCAGCCTTGCTAAGATGATATATAGAATTACAAATCCATGTTCCATCTGTATTTTTAGTCGAGGGTATAAAACCTTGGGAAAACCATCCCCATGTAATGTTTTTTTGATTTAACAGATTACCAATGTTTTTGCCTTCCATACTTATAGAACTATTTTTCCATACTCCGCTGTTTCTTGAGCAATCATCAAATCTAGGATCCAAATTGCCAATAAGAGTTCCATTTACTATGGCATCATATTTTAATTTGATGATGATGGAAGTTTAGCATTATGAGGTATTGCACCATGTGTCTGTCCAGATATTATATTTATATGGCCAGGTGTTGAAGGAGCCAAAAGTAGATCCATAATAGTTATCACTCATGGCATAATTTTGAGCATAATTCCATAGTGCAGTAACTGTATTTCCATCAAAATAACCCATTACCTGTTTAGGATTACAAAAAAGATCTTTTTTTCCATCTGAAGTTGGATGACTAGGTGAAACAAAATTGTCCATTAATCCACCATTTGTTTCATTTTGTTCGACACCATAAGCATGTGAGACATCGCATGTTCTAAGTTGAGATGGATCAATGCGGTAAGGGTTTGCGATTTCATCCTTATATTTATTTGTATTATTATTTAATAGGGATGGACTTAAACCATTGATAGATGATGTATCATTATTATGGTATAAATTTAGTACCGTTCTTTATATTGGCAGCATTAGGGTAGGTACCAAAATAATGATCAAATGAGACATTTTCTTGGACAATTATGATAAGATGCTTGATGGGTGTTTTCGTTAATGAATAGGAAACAAAGTAATCATTGGGAAATGAATTAATTAATGTTGATGAAAAAATAATTGCTAATAAAAATAATATAAGACTTTTCAATGCAATTTTTTGGATTATCTATTTAATAAGTTTTTAAGTATTGAAAAGTGATATCATCAGATCTTTTCCTTTTTTATCATGATAATTGACGATTCTAAAAATGAGTTTAATGTTCTATTTTAGAGTAATCGTAAATATCCATACCATTTAAGTTTACCATATTTATCTATTTCTTGATATATATTAATGATTATCGATTATCTTAATAAGTAAGGATCGTTTTATCAGACTGGTAATTTCATCCAAATATTCTTCTAATTGGAATTGTCCGGTATTTAATAATCGATTTTCTTTTCATAGATACGTGTGGTTAGAACCGCAAACTCCCTGACTATATCTTAATGGCTTTATTGCAAAGATGCTACAAAGCAGCTGTAACCATTACAAAATGGGATAGATATTAAGGAATTTATAGATAACAATTGTAATTTCTGGATATATGAACCCACTTTTATCTTTTAATTTATAGCATTGTTTAGAGATTTCAAATATTGTACTTTAAATAAATTCCGATGCCGTAGAATAAATTATTCGTAAAAAAAATAATGTTATCAAATAATTTTAATGCATATTGGATAAGGAATTTAATCTAATTTATTTTATATTAAATTTAGTATTTTGTCCAAGTTTAAGACCGCGTTCTACTTTTTTGTACATTAGATCTCTTGAATAATTAGAAACGATCTACACTTTCAAGTATGATACTTTTTAGTTTCTATTAACACCGGTTCATTATCCTATAATTTACCAAGCCTGCTACACTATATCCGATACCTTATCGTACTTTCTCAATTTGTTTCTAAAGATATTACTCTGTATTCTGTACTTTTTCAATCTACATATATTATGCTCTATCACTATTCTCTTTTTGGAATGAATAGTGTTGTATTCTTTTTCTTCTTGGGATATCTCTGGTTGGTTTCTCTTCTTTTTGCATGGTAGTGCGATGATAGCTGTTTTGGGAAATCCTTTTCTACTCCAAGATATCCTAGATCAACTACAGTAACAACCTCTTTGGGAGTGACAGGATGATTCCTTTTTTATGATTTGCTTTATAAATGATATAACTACGATTGTTAACCATAAGTTGGTTCTTGACAATAGTATGTCTTTTTTTCTTGCCCGAATAATACATTTTCCTTCTATTCTCTATCTACAGGTCTTGGAATCTGTTGTTCTGTGGAATCTATAAAAGCCATAAATCCCGGAAAAAATTGTTCAACTACTTCGGGCGTCTTTAGTCTCTTTGTTTTGTTGTATATCTTTTGTGTAATTGGTATATACAATCTCTTACTGATCCTTAAATCTTTTGAATGTCTCTACAAACGTTGCTCTGATCCAGATCAAATAAAAAACCAGCTAAAGCGTAAGTAATGTAAATGCGATAATAGACTAAATGCATGAGAAATCTATCTTTTAAATTTAGCTGAAATGCCTACCTAATGCACCATACTTTCTTTTTCTACTATCTTCTTTTCGTTTGTATGAAAGCTTTAATTCATGTTTAACATATCTTTTTGCTATCTTTTTATCGTAAATATTATCAAATTCTTGTACAGTAAAATCGGCGAACGATTTAAAAAGCAGTGGTTTTTTGGATAACCTCTTGTATGAAAGCAAAGAGAGAACAGATTGATGAAAACTAATGGTCATAAAGCTGTATATAAGCAATTAAGAAAGAGATCTATTTATTAAAAAACTTTTTAATTGAAACCTGTGATTTTATATAAATAATGTCAATTATACATAAACGGATTACTCTTTTTCCTTTATTATTATCAAATTTTATTGGAACTATTAGTTATAGTATTGTTCTTCCTTTTTTGGTATTTTTAGTAATAGATTTTGGTGGAAATTCTTTAATTTATGGGATAGTATCTGCCATCTATCCTGCATTTCAGCTTATTGGAGCACCTACTTTAGGAAGATGGTCTGATGTTTATGGAAGAAAGAAAATACTTTTACTAAGTAATGGAGGAACACTGGTCGGCTGGATAATATTTTTAAGTGCATTGTTTTTACCAATTGTGCATATTATTAGTATCAATTCTTCAATTTTTGGAGCCTTTATAATAACACTTCCACTAATAGTACTTTTTTTCGCTAGGGCTTTAGATGGAATTACTGGAGGTAACATTTCTGTTGCCAATGCATACCTTGCAGATGTTTCAACAGACAAAGACAGAAGTAAGAATTTTGGTAAATTATCAATATCAGCTAACCTTGGTTTTATTGTTGGCCCTGCATTAGCTGGAGTTTTAGGCGGAACAGTCTATAAAGAATTATTACCGGTGTTATCAGCTGTTATCATATCCTCTGTGGCATTTGTAGTGATAGGTGTCATGTTAAAAGAATCAAAACCAAATGAATCTGTAGCAATAACATTTCCTGAAAAGAAAAATATCCATAAAGTATTCTCATTTGAATGCAAAGAATGTTACAAGATGCCAAATCCTAAAAAACTTAGTTATAAAGATGTATTGAAAATTAAAGACATATCTTTTTTAATTATTCTTTATTTTTTCATTTTCCTTGGATTTAACATCTTTTATACAGCATTTCCAATTCATGCAGTAGTTGGTCTGAAATGGTCAGTGACACAAATGGGAATATTCTATGCTGTATTGAGCGGCATGATGATTTTAATTCAAGGTCCAGTTCTACGAAAAGCCCTACAAGTATTCTCAGAAGAAAAATTAGTTATAATTGGTAGTGTAATTTTAGGAATAAACTTTATTCTTTTTGTTGCCAATAGTACATCTTTAGCATATGTGGCTGCCATATTCTTTGCACTTGGTAATGGTCTTTTGTGGCCATCTTTTATGTCCATACTTTCTGAGCGTGCTGGAACTGTCCATCAAGGGGTAGTTCAAGGTGTTGCAAGCAGCTTTGGAAGCATTTCAAGCATAATCGGATTAATAATGGGAGGGGTTCTCTACAATACAATAGGTGCGACAACTTTTCTAATTAGTGCTGCCGTAATATTTTTGGTTTTTATAATGTCTTTTCGATTATTGAAAATTAAATAACCAATAAAGTAGTAGTTTCAGAAAAACATGGCCCCGAAGATTAGGCGTATAATGGATAAGATCTAGAGTAGAAAAGTAAAGAGAATTATGTGTCCTATGTCCTCGCTATATTCTAAAACGATAAAACCATTTTTCTCTGCTAGGTATCAATATAGTCATTCTCTATCCTCAATAGTATCAATCAAAATAAAAATTAAATTGGTTAATATATTTTAATTAGATAAAAGATTTAGAGATTGCAAAATTATAAATGTATTAGTATAATCAAGGTTTTTAACTTTATGAATTTTAGATGAAGCGTATTTTTTCCATTTGGAGTAATTAGAGTAAACTATCAATGACATAACAAGTTTCTATAAGTGTAATATGTATTGCGTAGTTATACCATATGTTACTTTTTGAAAACGACACAGATAAATAATTTTAACATGCTATTGGGTTTTAGATTGATTTCATTCCTTATGTTAGTTCAATTGTTGGAAGAACCTGGAGAGATTAATTTAGTATCACATAAAATATCTAAAAAGAATATTATTTAAAAACAACTTCTTTAGATAGTTTTTATTAGATTTCTTGCATAATTAGAAAGAATCTATATCTTGCGATATGATATTGTATTTGGTATCTATAAACACTGGCTCATTATTATATAGTTTACCAAACCTGCTAATATATCTGATATTCGGTTGTGCTTTCTCAATTTGTTTCTAAATATGTCGTTCATAATCCTGTACTTTTTCAATCGACAAATGATGGTTTGTTCCACTACTATTCTCTGTCTTGAGTGAATTTTGTTATACTCTTTTTCTTTGTGACAGCTCTAGTTGGTTTCTCTTCCTTTTATATGATAAGACGGATAGTTGTTCTGGATAATCCTTTTCTACACCAAGATATCCAAGATCAACTACATTAACAACTTGCTTTGGAGTGACAGGATGATTCTTTTTATAGAAATCGT
>CAWISD010000037.1:0-6674 GCA_963838615.1 uncultured Nitrososphaeraceae archaeon | reverse complement strand
TGAGACATGGTTATAATTTAAATTATCTCTTAATACATTTTATAACAGCTTAAAAGCAACCTCTGAAATATTATTTTGATTAATACTGGTCCAAAAGTACTCTTGCTGGAATAAAAGAATCCATATTTTTTAACATTCTATATCTGATAGGTTATATACTATTATTATTGCTGTTGTACCACGGAAACAGATAGCCTATGCATATGTCTCTATCCACCAATAGCATATAAGATGATTTATTGTAATGAGGAGGTTTAAAATCGATTCAGACAAACAGCGCATTACATACTTTCTGAAACTGAAAGCATCAGAGGCTCTAATGATAACAACATATAGACTATAACTATCAAGTAGTCGTAACAATGTCCAAAAGAAATACTAAATGGAAGACTATGACCATTTCTACATATACATAAAAATATCTATGGTAGAGGTATATCTGTTGTAAAAGGATTAGCAGTAGTGGTAATGGTTGTTTAACCTATTATATAACATCAATAGATAGTAATCTCAAACGCAAATGGTAGCGTATAGATCTCTTGCATAATTACTTGCAAACAGCTTTATGACCAATAGGTCTTCATTAACCTGTTCTCTCTTTGCTTTCATACTATAGGTTATCCAAAAAACCATTACTTTTCAAATCGTTCACCGGTCTTACAGTACAAGAATTTGATAATATTTACAATAAAGAGATAGTAAAAAAATACGAAAAACACGAGATACAAGCGATTATCATACAAGCCAAAAGAAATAGAAAAAGAGGCATTGGTGCAATAGGTAGACATTTCAAGCTGGATTTAAAAGATAGATTTCTAATGCTTTTAGTGTACTATCGTCTTTACATAACTTACACTTTAGCTGGATTTCTCTTTGATTTGGATCAGAGTAACATCTGCAAGAGACATCCAAAAGATTGAGGGACTGGTGAGACAATGTGTACCAATTCCACAAAAGATATACCCAATAACAAAGAGGCTGAAAACTCCAGCAGAGGAAGTTGAAGAGTATTTTCCAGGCTTTCTTGCTTTTATAGATTGACCGAACAGCAACAGATACCAAGACCTATCGATAAAAAAGAAGAAAGAATATACTATTCTAGGCAAGAAGAAAAGACATACTCTGTAAAGAATCAGATTATGGTTAACAATCGTGGTTATATCATTCATAAAGCAGCCCACGAGAAAGGACAAAGGCATGATTATGATGTTTACAAGAAGAATCATCCTGTTACTCCTCAAAACAAGTTGTTAATGTGATTGATCTTGGATATCTTGGTGTAGAAAAGGATTTCCCAGAACAACTATCATCGCCTTACCATGTAAAAAGAAGAGAAACCAAGAAGAGTTATCACAAGAAGAAATAGAGTTCAACACTATTCATTCTAAAAAGAGGATAATAGTGGAACATACCATCTGTAGATTGAAAAAATACAGGATTATAAGTGATGTATTTAGAAACAAATTGAGAAATTACAATAAGGTATCGAATATAGTTGCAGGCCTGGTAAACTATAGGATAATGAACCAGTGTTGATAGAAACTAAAAAGTATCATACTTTAAAGTGTAGATTGTTTCTAATTATGCAAGAGATCTTATATATCGTATATGTATTTCTTCTATCTCATAAATAGAATGTTTAGACTTTTCTATTGCTTTGTATAAAAGATCTTGTAATTCCAAGATTATCATTTGTATCCACATCTACTTTTACTGCTCCTGGCCCTCCATTTACCTTGAATTGTGTTCAAATGTTTTTGCGACATTAACATTTTGATTGAATATTTGTTTTGAATTGTCTTTCACTAGATGTAATCCTTATTCCCCTGAATCCAAGTTTGAGAATATCGTGTTGTTTGCAATATATGGATTTAAACACTATGAAGATAGAAAAAATTCAAAAATCGATATGATTTAATTTAACTATTTAAATAATTTATAATTTAAAATTAAATGAATACGAATGCTTATATCTAATTGAAGGTAAGAAATATTAACTTTGAATCAATATACATTAATTTTAATAAAACAAAAGAAAGAAGTGATAATTATATTATAAAATTTGAACATGCATTAATAAATCAATCAAAAAGACTTGATCTTAATAAATACATCGGTTATTGAAAATAGTAACAATCAAAAATATTAGATTCAAATGATGAAAAAAGACAATCAAGTAACTGTAAGACTGGATCCAATAACAGATCCATTAAACAAAAATAATGGTGTAAAAAAATCTATAGCAAAGGTTGCTAGAATGATTTTCTCAATTAATAAAGACTCCGATTATCTATCAATTACTAAACCTATTTGCAAGACTTTCTAATAAAGTGAGAATTATTATATTAAATTCATTAAAATGTGTTGTAAATGTAATGTAATAATAAAAAATCCTATATAGTATATCCTTAAATAAAATGCAATTCTTATTTACTAACGTTCAAGTAAAATAAATAATTAGTTCAACTTATAGTGCATAAATTAAAAAAATAAGAAATTGGATAATTATATTTTGATCAATTATTATTCTCTTTTGCCTATGTTCACTTTCTTTGCAACAATGTAGTTTGAACCAATGTTATTTTAATTCCCACATTCTATAGGTGTAACTATGTTAGATTGTTATCTACTTTCCATTTACTTACTCCAATAAATGTTTTTAAAAAAGCTAATTTGCCAGTAGAGTCTGGACCTGTATAGCTGGAACTGTGGGAAACACAATGTTATTCCCACCTTCTTTGATGTATCCTCTTCCATAACCTGTTGCAGAAGCAATCTCTGTATGATTCTGGTACTTATCGCACCTTGTCCCACTCCTTGGATAACTCCATTTGGTTTATAGGTATTTACAAAAGTCCACATTTCTGTTACATTAAGGCCATTAAAAGATCCGCCTCCAGAATAAGATACTTCTATCTTGTAGGTGCCGTCTGATGTATCTGGAGGTATAACCCTTTGGCTTACAATTTTTCCTTGTCCTTTATAAATTAATTGACCTGTAATAGGAGTGGGAGTATTATTATTATTATTATTATTATTATTATTATTTGCCGTTGATGCAATAATATTCTGATTGTTACTTTTAAGAGAAGCAGGACCGTTAGAACTTGGTATTGCTGCTGATATTGGTATAGATTGTATGAGTATATACATTGTTAACAGTATCGCTAGTGAGACAATACTTTTTTAGAGAAAATTTTATTTTTATATTTCAATAGATATCAAACAAGAAATCGGGTCCTTGAATATAAGTATTATTTAAATTTACTTGATAAGAAAAGGAATAATACAACATCTTTCAATTAGGTGTTATGCCAATTAGCAAAAGTAATCTAAATAATTCTATCATCGATAAGTATTGAAATAAAATATAGTCTGTCATTTATGCTGCATTTATTTCTAATAGAGAATAGATATCTTGTATATTTGATTTAGCCGACTTGTGCTAATTGGTATAATATCAAATAATGTATATGAAAAGGAAATTAAAGAATGCTGAAATATGTAATAGATCTACGAGTAAAAAAAGTCAAGGTGATGCAATAGAGGTGGTACATAAGATATGAGTGGTTCTCCTCCACCGATAGTGGGCGGTACAATTGGAAGTGGAATTGCAGTAATAGGGAAAACTATTGGTAGTGTGGTATTTAACCAATTTCCTTTGAAATTACAGCTTTAACATCTATATTTCATTTGCAAGCAATCTCTAGCACTTATTTCACAGTTTTAATAAATATTTTATTTACAAATAAAACTTATGCTTATATACAGACATCGAAGTATCTTAAAATTTGAAACTATTCAAATAAAGGGATACTGTATCTTGATTTCGAGATTGTTTTATTTTGCAAATACTTTGATGTTTTCAATTTTAAAATCCATACATTAAATCATTACTTCTATTAGATAACATAAACCATCGATTTAATATCATAAATTTACATTATGATCAATTTATCTAAATCTATGTATTGCAACTTTTATTCCCTGTAATTTTACCTGCAACAACCCATTAATCTCGAGCATTACAACATATCAATGATCTACTGTTTGACCTCGGCTCAATAATATTTATAATAAACATCGGAAAATCCTGTTTAAGGAAAAATGATAAATGAAAGTAAAAAAAATTTTATCTTTATCTAATTTACCTTTTCATCAATCAATTTCAAAAAAGTAATAAAATTTTTAATTTTATCATTTGATTTTGGATAATCTGTATACCATTGGCTGCTGTTTTCCAAATAGGCATCATTTATTGATAAATTGCAGCTTTCACTACTTTTTGATGATTCATACCCTGTTTTATGTTGTGGTTTTTCCTCTATACTTGTTTTCGAATATTCTTGATTCATACATAAATATTGAAATTGCAGTATGTAACTAAGATGAACTAATAGTCTTATTTTACTTTAATTATGAATTGTTTAAGTGGATATCTTCATTGTTGACTGATTCAAAAAACAGTTAAATTATTCTATATCCATATCAATTCATATTTGGATGTACTTATTTAAACTCTTTAATGTTTCTAAACACAAAACATAAACAAATATAGAATATAAAACAAACAATGTAACCTTTGACAATATTATACAATCATTATCTGTCGTGATAATGAATTATATTCACTTTAAAATGCGAGGTATTTGCTGTTTTCATTGTGCCTTTGAATTATATTTTTATTTAAATTTGTTAATCTTGTAGTGACAATTCTTTAAAATATTTTAGAAAGATGTGTAAATGATTTGATTATTATTGATTTTTAGATATTCTAACGCGAATGCACCGAAAATACCTAAAATAAACAACAATGATAACCTTTATATAAAAATGATTATAAATAAAATGCTAATTCTTATAATCATCACAAACTAAAGGATATGATAGGCAAAACTAATTTGTCACGATTTTATGATATTTCGCAATATCTCTTGATATACCAAATAAATACTTATAGGCGCCATTCCATACTATGATTGAAAGATCTGACCATGTCTATTTCAACAAAAAAACTCTCAATTATAATATTGTTAATACTTGTTATAATTACCATTTCAACTTCATTTTATATTTATAAAACTTATTCTATGGATTATAGTATAAATCAGCAATTAGAGCCTTATGGGAAAAATATCCTTGTATCGGATAAAAAGTCTCTGAATAATTTTACTCAAACTCTTTATCCATTATTCAAATCACTTGATGATATCATGACTAATGTTATTACTAACAAATCCAATGGCGAATTATATAACATGTCATTGCCTTTGATAAATCAAGCCAAAAAAATAGATAGTGGAAATAAAGGAATAGATGATCCATATGGTCTTCCAAAAGGTATTGAAGAGCCAAAGAGACTTATTTTAGATCAGATTATAGATCAATTCAAACAAAAGAATCCTGGAAAAGAATTAGTATACTCGTTTATTGCCACAGAAGATTGTAATATGTATATTATGGAGGATTATTCTAGCGAAAAACAACTTAAATCTGGTATTTATCCTGATCATCCATGGTGTGTCGAATTCTATAATAAAAAGGATCGTTCTGCAGAATATTTGACTGAAATTTATTATGCCAAATCTAAATTTACTAAAGTAAGTTCTATTGTATTTCCTTTACATTCCAATAATGGCAATATCAGTTTTTATGTGGGTGGAACACTGGATATGTATAAAATTACCAAAGATTTTTTTAAACAAAATAATTTAGGAGAATGGCCAAATACACAGCTTTTATTGTTTGTTAAATATCATGATGATGGTTCAAAGGCACTTTTCGATCCCCAGTCAACTGCAACTCGTGGATACGTGCATTATAAAAATGTAGATGTTCCTAAATACGAAAACAACAGCTTTACCGAAGACGATCAGAAAGAATTAATTAAAAGTATTGAATCATTCGATGAAGGAAATGGTGTTGAAAAGTCCGTATTAACTAATAATGGTACATACTTGATAACTGCCACTTCACACTTTTTGCCAAATTCTTACGATATAGCAAATCCACTGCAAAATCATTCTCATTTGATAGAATGGGAATGGGTTTTAATAAGAAATATTCCTGATACCCAATCTACGATAAGTGAAATGATCTCTGTTTTAAATTATTACCAATCACTAAATTTACTGATAATTCCTTTATTGGTAATTTCCATAATTGGTATAGGTGTTACTATTATCCTTTATAAAAAATTAATTAAAATAGGGCGTGGCTGGTAAATTTTAATATTGGAAGTAGATATTACTATATATTTTTTTTAATCTGTATTTATATTGATATGTCGTATTTGTTTATACCATATGCCTTTAAATTCATTTTATTGTTATAATCCAATTTTTTTATAATCAATTTGAAAATTATAAAGAGCAAGTAATCACTAAAGTTATGTGATTATTTTATCAAAAGTATCTAGATTCCATATATATTTTCCATGATTTGATCTATCGACCAAATCATTGTAGATCAAATTTATGTTATATAATGTAGTAAATAGAATTCTTTTCATTAATTTGTATTTGTATTTTAAACATACTATAAAATTATTATTCGAATATGATGTTTTTCTATAACAAATAAAAATTTTTATAAAATAAAACGGTTTTATCTCTTGCCTTATTTGATTTTCAACCTATTGAATAGATTGATTCAGTCAAGAAATCTCTTGTATA
>CAWISD010000036.1:0-12416 GCA_963838615.1 uncultured Nitrososphaeraceae archaeon | reverse complement strand
TAATAACTAAGGTTCTCTCTTACTCCATCAACTAATGATATACTATTACTATAAACCTGCAAATTAAATCCAAAATCAATAAAATATATGCTTTGGACTGGCTGACATGGAGTTAAGAGGATACCGATGCAATTTGAATTATGGAAGCCTCAATTAGTTTATTAAAAAGATATACTTGTTCTTTAGATTTTTTCCTAACCTTACAGTGTCTGCATTATTAGGTTAATCCTTATTAATTAGCAATTTTTATGAAAGATCATGAACGAGAAGAAAAAAGTCGCTCTCGTTACTGGAAGCTCGACAGGAATAGGATTTGAAACATCTCTTGCATTAGCAAGAAATGGTTTCCATACATATGCTACTATGCGTAAATTAAAAGATTCTGACATAATAATAGACATATCTAGAAAAGAACAATTACCACTAGAGGTTTTACCTCTAGATGTAAATAATGATAAATCAATTATTGATACCATAACTAAAATTAATGAAGAAAATAAAAGAATCGATGTTTTAGTTAATAATGCAGGATATGCTCTTGCAGGACCATTAGAAGGAACATCAATGGAAGAAGAAATAAGACCACAATTTGAGACCAATTTTTTTGGTGCAATAAAAGTTATGCAATCAGTAATACCTATCATGAGAAAGCAAAGAAATGGTAGAATAGTAAATATAACTTCAATGGGAGGAAGAGTGGCAGTTCCTTTAGATCCGATATATCATGGACTAAATTCGCATTGGAAGGTGTTTCTGAATGTATTCGATATGAATTAGGACCGTTTGGAATTAAAATAATCCTTGTAGAACCTGGTGCTGTAGGATCGAATTTTTGGAAAAATTTAAAAATGACTTTGGAATCTTCCAGTCCTCATTCCCCTTATAGACAAATAATAGATAATATATCAGAAATATTTTCAAAAATGACTGAAAATGTTATACATCCATCTGAAGTATCCAAAGTTGTTGTAGAAGCAGTTACAGCAGATAATCCTGAATTTAGATATGTTGTAGGTAAGGATGCTAATATGATAATAGATAAAAGAAAAATTTGTCAGAAAGAGAATTTGAACAATTCATTAAGGAACAATTTAATTTAAAATATTAATTTACTTTTAAAGTAAAAATATATTAATGCGGTATTATTCTTTGTATTGCAAGAAAAGGAAAATAGAATACCACATAATAGAAACCATTTATCTGAAGATAGCAACAAAGATAAGGATAGATTTCCTATAATTTTATCAATATATTAATAGTCCAATATTATAAAATAGGAATATAAAAAATTCGATCATGCGGTAGCATTTTTTATTAACACATTGCGGTGCCTGAACGGCATTATACCATTACGTATTTTTGTTAAAGTATTAAATTTTAAATATCTGGAGTATTATTATAGCAGCTAGAATACTTCTAATACCATCGTTTCTCCATATAAAATACTATACCATTTAGTATAAGTCGGCTAAATCAAATACACAGTGATATCTCTTTATTAGAAATAAATGCAGTTTAACGAAGATTATATTTTATTACAATACTTTTCGATGATAGAACTATTTAGCGTACATTTTACTAATTGGTATACTCCATAGATGATTGCATCCGTAGATTGGAAGCATCGAGATATTACCATATTTTGTCTACTAGAAAAATATCAATTGGATTTAATATAAAAGAAGAATAGAAAAAATATAAAAAATTGAATTCCATAATAACAACAAAAATCATAAAATATTTAATCTAAAAACAAATTTTTGCTCTATAACAATATATCATGATGATGAAAGGATTTGATTATCTTTTCCTCATTGTTTATAAATGAACATTTTATTTCTCAAAATATATATTATTATACAACATTTTGTTTTTATTTTTATTCTGTGATCGATGCTGAATGATAAGGTGCTCCGCATTTTGGACACATAGCATGTTCACTAACACATTCTTTACAATAAGATCGATGTTCTTCAAATTCAATTTTATCTCCTTTATAATAACATTCTTCGCACATTAAATTTAACATAATTATAATGATTGTAGTTTATTTATAATTTTTTATCATACTTAAAAAGCGATTCAAGGATTTTACCTCTAATTTTGCCAAGTTATATGGAAATGTCAATATCTTAAACCTAAAATACCTATAACAGTGGTCTTTACCAGGCGATCACCTAGATCTTCCAGCTGCTTATCCTATCCAACACCACATAACCCGGTGAGCAATTCTTGGACATATTGGATCGTCTCATAAAGGATCTGAAAGTAGAATTTGGGGTAGGGGCCATTCAATGCCTTTTCATCTATATGAGGCATGGTCATAATTCCAGATCCCTTGTCTTTATCCTATTATCCTGTTACCAAGTTCCAAGCATATACTTTATTGACTTTGGATTAGATGTATTCTTCTTACAGTTATAGTATACCATTAGCTGATACAATAAAACAGACAAAAGTACAATTGCAGATATGGCATGAAATCCACGTACGGGTAATGGGTCTATTCTAAAAACTGATTTTATATGTTCTATCAATGGTTCTACCGATATTCTTCTCTGACTGTAGATTGCCTGCCCCAATACCGATTGATAAAAGCATACAAGCTCAAGCCTCTTTTTGGAAGTATTTTCGTATCTTTCTACAGGACAAACCAGATCTATTCCTAATCCTTTGCTATATCCATACAGTTTCTTAGTCATCATATCCAGGGTCAGCCACCATATAACATAAAGATGGTAAAGAGAATACAGAAAAAGGATGAGGATGAGGATGTTAAAGGAACATACATCTTATTGTCTGGAACATTAGCAGTGTAGTTACATCTGCTGTTAGGGGTACTACAGAATTGCCTGTTGTAGATGTTAGATGTAGTTTGTATCCAAAAACCCATCCTTTGGTATGACTATAACCCCACCTTGCATCTGTATCAATGCCAGAACGAGGTACTATCTCCTTTCTCCATGGATGATTTATGCCATACATTACCATTTGCTTTTAGCAGAGTACTATCTGTTGCTGTTATAGAAGGGTCAACTACCAATCGCTCCGCAATAAACAGATATCCCATTGTTGATATCCTTTCTTTTATATCTAGTAGAAATGGTCTTTAGTCTTCTATCAAATGTTCGTCTGCATGGTATTGTTATCAGACCACAGGCTATTGCTAGTTTACGGTTATACTGACAGTCCATGATAAGAAAAGTATGTAATGCATTATTGGAATCGATTTTAAACCAAATTCGTACAATAAAGCATCTCAAAATTACCGTTGGAGAATATACATACGGTCTACCACGTTTCCTCCTTGGTATACTAGGCCATGGTATACAACCTATCAGATACAGAATGTTAAAAAGGATGGATTCCTTTAATCTATCAAGAGCTAATCTTTGGGACAGTTTTAGTCAAAATAATATCTCAAGGGTTAGCTTTAAGCTATATGACTGCGTTGAAAATAGATTTGAATTATGACCAAGCCTCATCTATATGCCAAATCGCCAAGAGATATGAAAGGAACATACTATTCAATTAAGTATTCTTTTTGCCATTATTGTTTTGACAGAATTAATATAGAGGAAGGAATTTTACTTTTATTTCCTTCGATTATCAGAGTTTTAAGATAATCCAAACCTTGTTTTTCAAGAATTAATTTTCCGGTTTATCTGATGGAATTAAGTAATTTACAAAAGAACTTGCACCATTGACATTTTTGCTTGTATCAGGTATTGTAACCGATAGGTAAACCGGTTCTCCATATACTATCTTACCGCCATTACTTGAAAAAGTATATGAAGCCTTTTTATAATAATTAGCAAATTCAGGATTACCAAGGTTGATCTGTGGAGGTAGTGTAATATATGAAAGTCCTCTCGAAATGGCCTCATGTTTGTAAGCAGCAATTGCATCTACTTGATCAGATTCTAAGATGGTATTGAGAGTCTCTTCGGGGAAGATCTGTTTGGGGTTTCTATCATCTCCTAATATTCTTTGCTTGATTGTTGAATCATTATAATAAATGTTTGAAATTTTGAAGTTATAATCATATTATATCCTTTTGGATCTAATTCTGGATCTGTTCTTCCAAACTTAAAACCATTCTCTGAAATGACTTTATACCATGGTATTTCCCCAGTTCTTGCTTTCTCAAGGTCTTTGTAAAAGTGACTGTTAGGAGAATAGGCGATAACCATTTCAGCTGATGCAAAATTTATTAACCATTGTGCAAGAGGAGGTTTGTTATCTATCAGCTTCATGATGGGAATTGTTCCGGCACTAACAAAAATATCCGGTTTCCTTAATCCATCTACAACCAAATTAGCGATTTGAACAGATCCTTTTCCTTCTCCTACATACGTATAACCTGTTTCATTTTGAAACGAAGGTCCTAGCGAGATTTCAAAAATCTTTACAAGTGACCCTGCATACATTACAAAGACTTTACCTTGGCCATAGTTTTGGCCTTCTGCAATTACAAGTCCATAGAATAATGATATTGAGCATATACCATATGAAATGAACAGCACTAAAAAATAACATTATTTTTAAATGACAAGAGTGTTACCATATATATAATTTTTATAAATCAAACATCGTATTAAATCATTTAATTGCTAATATCATCTAAAAAATTCAGCGTAATTCTTTGCAAATTGTAAAAAAAATGTTGTCTTTTGTCCTATAATTTGTTCAACAGTTTTCGTTGTTAATGATGCATGACCGGCTCCACCAGCACTATAGAATTTCACCATATCATCAATAAGCCAATCTCCCATACCCATACTCTTCATTGATTTACGAGCATCTTCATCTGATATATTTACATAGTTTATCTTCTTGCCCACTTCCATAGAAAGTATTTTTGCTATTTGTTCATAAGAGATGACTTTGCCTCCGGTTATGGTATACTTCTTTCCCGTATGCTGACTATCATCACTAGCAACAAGTGTTTTTACTGTAACTACAATATCTCTAACATCTATAAAACTAACCTTTCCATCTCCTGCTGGAAAATAGAATGCATTTTGGTTCTTTATTGTCTAATCAAAGAAATAAATAAAATTTTGTATAAATCCACCAAATCGCAGGAATGTATATGGAATTCCAGATTCTTCGATAATTTTTTCTTCTTGTCTAGGTATTCGTCCGATTAGTTATAGGTTCAATATCATCATCGCCCATTACAGACAATTTCACTATACTAAATAGTATAGTGGCATAATAATTGGATTATGTGTACTGAGAATATTTCATGAGAAGAATTAAAGAAGGTAACTAATTTTGATTAAATTGAATAAAGACTTGAGAAAAGTATATAGTTATTTATGGTCTGGTAGAAATAGTGTTTAAAGCACTTACATATGAAAAAGATTAGTTAATTTTATTACACATCTACCTTTTCTCATCAACATTAAAAAATCACATAAAATAGATAATCAATTTTCAAATTCATAAATTTATTATTATATTTGCCAATACTTTGTTTTGGTGATAGTAGTTAAATATTGACTATGCCATTCTTGTATTCTTAGGAACTATATTTATTGCCTCATTGGTGGAATCTCGAACCAAAATTCCTTATACAATGATGTTAGTAGCATTGGGTATTATACTTAGTCTTGTAGGCTTGATGATTAATGGAATTAACCAAATAAAATTTGATTCTAAATTAATAATTGATTTTGTCATTCCTCCTTTAATATTTGAAGCTATGATGAGGATAAATTACAAAGATTTTATAATGGTAAAAATATCTGTTTTGCTCCTTGCTACTGTAGGAGTTGTTATCACGACTCTTATTGTTGGATTATTACTGATATATATTGCACATCTGCCATTTCAAATAGCATTTGTCTTTGTTGCTTTGATTTCTTCTACTGACGCTGCTATAGTTATCAAGACATTTAAAATGCTAAAGGTACCAAAGTTACTTTCAACTATACTTGAAATGGAGTCTTCCTTTAATGATGCTACTGGAATTATTATTTTTACGTCTGTAGTTGGAATAGTATTTAGCTGGCCACCAGCTACTACTACTATCTCTGCAATTTCTGCTGACAATTTTGCTTTCAATAATTCTAATCAAATAAACATTGATATCTTACAAGAAATAGGACAATTTCTCTTATTATCTTTTGGAGGTGTGTCGATTGGTTTGATAATTGCAATAATAACTAACAAACTTCATACTTTAATGAATAATCCTTTTTCTGAGATATCTTTAACCATTACTACAGTATTTGGTTCAGCTATTGTTGCAAATGCAATGGGCCTTTCAGGCTTAATGGCAGTAGCAACAGCTGGAATTTATTTTGGAAATGTTACCATGAAAAAAGAATCTGCAATGAGTAATGAAGTTAGAGAGACAGTCTCTAATTTTTGGGAGATAGTATCGTTCTTTGCAAATTCTGTTGCTTTTCTTTATCTTGGAGTAACAATGAGTATTATAGATATTAGTCAAAACATTACACTAATTATTTTAGTATTTGCAATAGTATTGATTGGAAGAGCATTATCCACTTATCCAATCCTTATCTTAGTTAACAAATTTACAAGAGAAAAGATTCCTTTATTTTGGCAAAATATTATAATGATTGGCGGAATGCGTGGGGCATTATCAGTGGCACTCGTAACACCACTTCCACAAAGCGAATAAAAAAATAGATTAGAAATAATAACATTTGGTGTAATCTTATTTTCTTTGATTATACAATATATGATACTTTCAAAGTATTTGAAAAAAGTATCTATAAAATTTGAGAAATTGGCAAAAGAATAGGCTCGATTAAAAATATCAGAAACAATAAAAGAAATACAGAAAGGAAATGATGATCTAAAGATGATAACATAACTTATCCATCTTATTTTTATTTAAATTTAGTTTTTGAGCATTGTTAATCAATTTGAAAGATAATTTGGGTATACGAACCTTATACTGTACAATATATGAAAAAATATAGCAGTTTTTATCTTTGGTATGCTAAAAGAATTTCTTTGCAAATTATACAATATACAATCAACTTAAAAATAATTTATGTATATTTTCTCTGGTTATATGTAATTTATATACTTGTTCATCCTTGATAATAAATATTTGTTCATGTAAATTAAACGTCTCTATAATGTCTGGTATAGATGAATTCAAAAGATTATTTGTCTTGTAAACACAAAACACAAGGCCTTCTAATCTATTTTCATTATATGCTTTTTCAATATTGATTGTGTCCTTTATCGAGGATTTAGATATATCATTAATAAGAAAGTCTACACAGCATATCTCTTTATTATTAGAATTTTGTAAAATATTTTGAATTACATGGATAAAGTATTTCATTAAATCCTTTTGTGAAGATTTGTATGGCGCTGTCGAACTATCAAACCAGTTTAGCTTTTTTAATAAATCTGCAATTGAAGAATCAGACGATCGGATAAAACATCTAAACCAATTTCCTTTTTTTGCCAATTCATCTATAGATTTTAACAAGTCTTTCAGAGATTTCTCATCATCATAGATAAGAAGATGATGTCGTTTTGGTATCTCTTTTTGCTGTTTTAACCATTTATCTACTGCATCTTTTACAATAGAGTTTATGGAAACGCCTTTTTGCCTTGATAGATCTCCCAATTGAGAATGAATGTCATCATCAAATCCACGTATTATTAAATTGCGCGGCATTATTATTATGATATCTTGCTACAAATATAATTGATATCTTGCTATCACTGCATGAACAAACTAAATGGATTGAAGAAAGAAAACGAATTGGTAATCAAAGAAAAACATGAACAGAAAACCGAGAATGTTTGGGCACTTGATGATTATCGCATTATAGCTACAATGCTTCTACCAGTATCGATTCATTTAACAAGTCTGAGTATAATTCAACTAGGCGATTCTGTTTTAGATATAGCCTATGGAAATGGCAATACTGCAATTACTGCTCGTAGAAAAGATGCAAATGTAACAAGAATTGATATAACTCCTGAACTTTTATCCTTGGCAATAGAAGAAGAGATAATCGCACAGGTTAATGACATAGTTTGGAAGAAAGGTGATGTGCAAAATTTACCATTTGATGATTTGCGTACAATAGCTGTAACATGATGAATTCCCAGCACACCTTGGTCATTTTTTTCTCCAATCATACAGTATACATCTTTTTTTAACATTCAAATAAATTCTAAATAAGTTGATCCATCGACTTCTTTTCTATATTTAGTATCATTAATTATATTTATCAATAACACACATAAGTTATATATCAAATATTCAAATTCTGGATTTGCTGATATAATATTAGAATAAAGATAAATGATTTTGGAAAGACCATTTCTCATATTTATAGCAAATCTAATCCTTAAATGAATGATATAGGAGTCTCCTAGCCTGGTACCATTTCTTATTATTACTGAAGCAGTTGTAGACTAAATATTACATCGGTGAAATTAATATCTTTGGACTCAAGGACGTATCATGATGACAGGGTTTCTTGCACCATGGACAATTCCTCCTATCTGCATTATTACAACCACATATATGATGTGCAATGGAGTCTTTTGAAGTCAATGTAGATTCTTTAATACTGCTGCAAAATGAACATATATTGCTAGTAGTTTCAGAAGATCCTAGACCACCACAAATTTCACATCTTTTCATTTCTCTTATTCTATATCGATATTATTGATAAACTCTTTGTTATGTTCATAAAATTATCTTCTTCTGCGTGTCATCGGTGATGTCTAAATAATTTTCTTAACAGAACAATATCTAAATCCGCCGTGCGAAAATATGAAAAGTAGCAGAAAATAACAGAGAGAAAGAAAATATCATGATAGCAAAGAGAACAGAAAGTAGTGAAGAAAAAAAGATAAAATTATTTGTAACAAAGAGATAACAATAGCCCAACAAATCTATTTAATGCTATTACTATTACTATCATAGTTTAAGCGTAGTAATCGACTAATAATCTTTGAAGACTTTCCACTTTTGTCTATCTATCTACTTGTTAATTTTAGACCTCGAATATCTATATGTATAGGATTATGTGAAAAAACAAAATACTGTTACACTGACAGATGTTCAATTAAATTTTGTACTCCTATGAGATTCATGGCTTTGCCTGTACCTTCTAAAATACAGATTCAAATAAAAATTAAAAGTTTAAGCACAGCCGCTTGGTAACCTGTGTTCTGAATGTTCTAGTTTCATATGTTCTTCTTCATCATCCCTATTGTCAAAAGTGATTCCACATTGTTCACAGGTATATCCTTTAATGTAATCTTTAGATTCTAATTTTATGGACGTATCTATAACTAGTATCCGACAGATATAAGGATTAAGTTAATGTCATTGTAAGGTTAAATCATCTTATTATATGCGAATATGTACATACATGCACAAAAAACAGATTTACAATTTACTACTATAGTCACCATTTAATAAAATCAAATATAATTGAGAAGTTGTATCATTCAAATGATTCCGACATATCCTATAAGCCACATTCTAATGGGTGATAGGATAAAGATATTATGAAATAATCATACTTTAATTTAGAAAAGTTTTAATCTATAATTTTTATGTTGTTTCTAAAAGCCAAAAATAGTTATTCATAATTATTTATTAAATTTTCATGATATTGTTTGATATATTCAAAAATAACTTTTAATCTATTAATTAAAAATAAGAAAATCAAAATTCTTATAATTTCAAATAAGTTTGTGAAAAGCTCAATGATTTTTTCCATATTATAAAATTTTTTTATTCTAAAAGTATTATTAAAAATAATTAAAATATTATATAATTAATCCTAAACTAAATTTAAATAGGACTGAAAACTTGGTAAAATTCCAGGTATAATGGAGAATTCTAAATTATAGTATCTGATCAATTGGTTAAACCTTTTTGTAGATTATCAAATATGAAATTATTTATTAAGTACCAGCGTCATCCTCTCTTATTCCACGAATGCACCATAAATATTATAAAAAAAATCAATAAACACATTAAGCAAGGTATTATCCAAATTATGCATATTAGAAATAATAGTAAAAGAAAAGATCTTTTAATTATCGGAGCAATTGGTGCATCCATGTTGCTAATATTCTCAATTAATAGTCAAATTGCTCTTGCACATCAAAGACAATTGTTCAATATTGGTGGTAAAGACTACTTATTAGTGGTTGGCTCACAGAATGAACCGGTATTTGTGGATGATAAGTCAGGAGTAGACTTTTTTGCGTATACGCCAGCTCCTAAAGATCCAATGAATTCTCTTGCAAACGGTACAAAGCATGTTGAGGGATTAGATAAAACTCTCAAGGTTGAAGTTACCGCAGGTGCTAAAAAGAAGGTCTTTAACCTAACGCCAGCATTCAGAGATCCAGGTCATTATAATGCTCCATTCTATCCTACAGTTCAAACTACATATCAATATAGAATATTTGGAACCATCAACAACACCCCTGTCAATTTACCATTTATATGTACTCCTGGTACATCTGGAGAAACAAAGGCAGATAACTCTACAGTTAAGATTGCTGATGGCGTAGTAAGAAAGGGTATTCAAGGTGGATTTGGCTGTCCTGAATCTAGGTCTAATGTTGCATTTCCTGAACCATACATGTCCAATATAGAAATCCAAGGCAAATTAGATCATTTCTCAATATCTACCAATTCTACTTCAAATATGAATACCACTGCAAATACAAAGTAGTAATTATATTATTACAAAAATATATTTTTTAATAAAAAAATTCTCAGTACCTCTATAAATAGATTGTATCAGAGAATCATTCTTCACAATCATTCTAAAGTATTATATGACATTCAATATCGGTTTTACTACATCAAATGACTATTTTCTTTATCAGCATACAACAATTTCAAAAATAAAACCAAATAAAGTTTTTGAATACAAGGATTTAAAAACTCTTTGAAGGGAGGATAATGATGATATTGGTAATTAGAGTACATTAGCCAATCAATCCTCATATTGTATCCCCCATTCAAAGAAACAAACTCTCATCGAATATCCGGTAGACTTGCATTTATTTCTGTTATTGCTGGGACAACTTTTGCTATGTTCTGCAAACTGCAAACATTATTGCAATATCGTTAATAAAAAGACTTGCTGTACGTTCTTAGAATAAACCATAAACCATGTAATAAATCATATTTGTAATAGATATCGCACAGGCATGTATCCTCGATTGCTATATAGTTCCGAGATGTAGTTTAAGAATAGCATGTGGACATTTTCTTTGGCAATATATAGTTTGTACATATATCATTCATTAGAATCCATACAACATACTTGTTTGCCATCTGCGTTCTGTGGTATGTTTTCAATCACTTTGTTGCAATATTCTACAATATCCTTCTGATAAAAGATTTGACTGAAATTCCACTTATATATATAGTTTTTATCAGATTTTGAAGGTGAAGGTGAAAAAGAATAATAATATGGTTTAACCGTGCCACCATACCGTCTAAGTTTAGTCAAAAGTTTGATTGAAGGACTTATCTGGCTGACAAGAAGCATTTAAACAAATTACCCTCTTTGGCTTGCCATATCTACTAGTCGTTTTTGAATGCCATCCTCTAATTACACGAGTGTGTGAAGCATAAAGACATTTTCCTTTGCAAGTATATGGATAATGATATCATGATATCATTATCCATATCTTTATATACAATTATCATGCTATATAACATATGAACAAAAATCATGAAATGGATCTGAATCATGATAATAAAAAAGAAATAAATACAATAAAGGATACAGATGTTTATAATTTACTTTTAAAGATACCTGCAGGTAAGGTTTCTACTTATGGAGATCTTGCGAAGGCACTAGGAAATCCTTCAGCTTCAAGAATGATAGGAAGAATTCTTGGAAATAATCCAAACCCGGTTAAGGTACCATGTCACCGAGTGGTAAAATCTGATGGCAAATTAGGTGGTTACAGGTATGGCATCGATAAAAAAAAAGAATTGCTTGAGAAAGAGGGCATATCCTTTGTTAATGAGACAACTGTCAACAACTTTGAGAATATAAGGTTTTATCCTCAAAATTTATGATAAGAAAAGAAATTATATAGAACAATATGGATAAAATTATACAAAATAAGATATCTTTTAGTGACTAAAAGATGGTAACAGAAGAAATAAATGAGAAAGGACATACATTGGTATCACAATTCTATCTTCTAAACTCTAAAGAATTTATCAATTATATAATGAGTCAGATCTATATTCAAAAACTTTTACGATACAAAATTACCGCTTTGGAATTGGCGAATACAAATATTTCAAATACCCTTTGCCAGAGTTAGTTCAGACTACTAGAATGAGAATTCATCCAAAACTCGGATCCATTGTAGATAGATGTATAAAAATACTACTAAGAGCCTAT
>CAWISD010000035.1:0-8421 GCA_963838615.1 uncultured Nitrososphaeraceae archaeon | reverse complement strand
GAAGCACCCGGATGTAAAAAGTCTGTTTTTAGAAAAATCTATCTTCTTTTTAACAGTTAGATGCATAGAAGAAAAAGAATAAAGGACCAAAACCTATAAGTTTGAACCCAGGAATTGGTGACTTGAGGCAATAATCGGTGGCTATAAGGTTATAGGCGGAACAGTGGGTATACAAGGAAATACAGGAACTTTAAATTTGAATTTAGAATCATCCAAATAATTATTCTTTACAATTTTTTATTATCTAAAATAAAATGATTCTAAATCTTAAAATGGACATTCACTTCTCTAATAATAGAATCCATTTTATAGAACCGATATCAGCACTAAGCCCCACGGATGAGAACTACCTATTCAATTTTTCGAAACTTATTTACTGTAAGCAAAAACTCATATTTGAAACATAAGTCAAAATGTTTATTTCATTTGAAAGTTATTATTACTATTCTTTATGAATTACAACTATACTTTTACTCCCTTTCTAATTTTTATATCATACAAGGTATGGATATTCGATGAACAAACTAGGTATAAATAAAATGGAGACTCTTTAAATGCAAAACATACAAAGAATCAGCCCATTTCTGTGGTTTGATAACCAAGCTGAGGAAGCAGCCAATTTTTATGTCTCGATTTTCAAAAATTCTAAAGTTAACAAAATTACTTATTATGGTGAAGCAGGACCTGGGCCAAAAGGCAGTGTTATGACAGTATCTTTTGAACTTGATGGACAAGGATTTGTGGCATTAAATGGAGGAACTCCATCAAAATTCACCGAATCAATATCTTTTGTGGTAAATTGCAATACCCAACAAGAAGTAGATGAATATTGGGAAAAACTATCTACAGGAGGACAAAAGATACAGTGCGGTTGGTTGAAGGATAAATATGGTCTATCATGGCAAGTTACGCCAATTGTATTGATAGAAATGATTAGTGACCCTGATCCTAAAAAATCTCAACAGTGTGATGGAGGCAATGCTTCAAATGGAAAAAATTGATATTGAAAAGATAGAACAAGCCTATATTCAATAATTATATGAATAATAATTTTATAATATTCATTTCTCTACAAATATTGATTTCATTGAGGCAATATTAATGAAGGGACAAATACAATAATGTCCGAAACTGATAATATTATAATACAAAAACTCTATCAAAAAAAAGATTGAAGGATGGAATAATGGTGATGGTGAAAAGTTTGCAGAGCCATATACCGATGATGCCATTATATTGGATTTGACGGCACGTATTTGAAAGGTCGACAAGAAATAGCAGCATTTCATCAAATGCTATTTGATAGGTTTCTAAGTGGAAGTCTACTTGTAGAAGAGATCAAGAGTATACGATTCATTACATCGGATGTTGCAGTTGTCGTTGCAATAGGCGGAACCATTGAAGCAGATCAATCAAATATCAATCCCGAGCGAAATTCAATACACATGGTTATCGCCCTAAAACACATTAATGACAAGTGGTTCTTTACTGCATTTCAAAATACCAGAGCACAATACCTTGGCATACCAGAGAAGATAGAAGAATTAACTAGAAAACTTAAACAAATAGATTGAGCATTAACTTATTATTTGCCATTTGTTCAAAAGATTCGATTAATTGATGAATGGAGAAAACATACAAGGGATACAAAACTGGAATTAATTTTCCATAATATATCTATATTGCATTTCAATATATAAGGTCAAGTAAAGGAAGGACGCAAATTTATTGTATGACTTCTCCAGCATTTGGGTCATTTTTGGTTTATAATGGATATACCCTTTGTATAGTTAGCAATATAATTTCGATATTTGCCACCACCTGGTATAACTTTACCAATTTCTGAATCATCCTCTTCACCATTAGTTGGATGTGCATTTAAATCATCAACCAAATTATGCGGTTGATAATCCATGTCTTGAGTATCATTACGTATATCTTTTCTTTTATTATATCTTGATACCATTAGCAAAACCTCCAAGATAGAAATTGTTTTGCAAGTGTTTTTAATTCGAATTTATAATTGTTGTTAGTATGAATTATTAGTTCATCATTGCGTTTTTGAAAAAAATTTATATACTTGATTTTGTCAATAAATTGAATTGACATACAATTATATCAAATAACTAATATATATATTTGACTATTTTTCATTTAAATCTCTACTTGTTTTAATTAAATAAATAAAATAATTGTATAGTTTGTGATTTTATTATTTTTAATATAATCAAATATCATCATAAAGTATTAGAACCCTACTACCGCCGGAAACCTAATCCCCACGGATGACCAAAGTGTCAATGTCCCTGTTGAAGGATTTTGATGGCAACAAACACCTATAGTGATATCTAAATATTATAGCGAAATTGTAATAGATTAAGTAGGATTATCCACCAATTTATTTCCATTTTAAATAATTACTGTATTATTAGCTATACTGGTAAACCCATTATTCATCAATAGATAATAATCCATAACCAACAAAAGGAAGGAAAATAATGGATGTCTTTAGTCCTGAAATAGTATGAGCATGTGACAGTGTGTTAAATGTTACTGTCACAGATAAAATAAAATTAGTTATAGAAACGGGTTATTTTTTTCTTTTGTAAATTTTAGGTTGTTTGTTTGATTGTTTTTTTTAGGTTAGACATTACTAAAATTTTTAGTTAAAGGATTAATATTGTATTTAAATGAATCTATATCCTTAAGGATAATCAACAAGAAAATATTCTATAGATGAAATATTGTTGCAATAAACTTAGTATGGTATTTACTTCAGTTATGAAACCTTTCCATACCAAAAGAGGAATATGTATTCTTGAAGCAAAAATTATTGATCCTGAATTTGGTGAGCGTTATGCTTTCAAAAGAACAGATGGAACTATTGCAAAAAGAACTGATAAGGAGTTAAGACTAACGGTAACCCATTGCCCCTATTGTGGAACTCCTTTGAAATTCCTTTTCCAAGATTTAGATAAGAGTGAAGATGATTCTTGAGGATTAAGAATTTAATCAAATAGAATATAGAGAGTTAAAACAAAAGTATCTTTTTCTATCTGTAAAAATCTAGCTAATTCAAGACTCTTCTTTTATATTTTGATAAATTATAATTACTTTTGATTAATGTAATATTTTAATAATCATAACCGGCAGTCGGTATTATCAACATATATCATTGCCTTTGGGTATTATAGAGCTCCATAAATCCCATTCAAATCATTTGTCAATTTCATTCAAGCGAAATTCAGGGAGGGCTTAACTTGGTTATTATACCTACTGGCCTTGCATTGCTAAACACTATTGCAATAAATACAGTATTGCTGGTTACTCAAGAAACTTGGAGGAGTATTGGTGGGTGTTGTTCAAGTTTTTATCTTTACCAGGATGGCATTAGGCCTAGTAGTAAGTGGTTTATACTTACAGAATTATCAAACAAGCATTGATAATGGTTCAACAGAAGTTTCTTTGCCATCTTATGAAGCATATCAATTAATATTCTTAACAGCCGCAATTGCATCCTTTATTTCATTGGCTATGGCGTTTATATTGAATAGGAACGTCCATTCAGAAATTGTCAAAACATAGTATATGTGGTATATTGGTATCATGACCTTTTTTTAATTAGAAATCAAATGGATTCATTTCCTCTATTAGTTATAAATATTTATCAAGATTACCTTCAATACTGAATCTTATCCCCTGAGCCGCAATAAATTTGACTATGTAGTAGAGTTCACTCTGTATCAACTTATTGTCAAAATATCTGAATATAAACATAAGAGATACCATCCATTATCTTTATTTCTTTCTATGCTAGGTTCTGCTGAATCCAATATGTAGACAAATTTGTAACTAGGTACCAAGGACCGCATTATTTATGACGGTAAAAATAATATAAAAGATAAAATAACAATTTGTAATTAGACTAATGAATTATTATTTGATTATTTTCCAAAAAATTGTCGATTTTAATGATAAAATTAAATAAATATTATATATTTTTAATGTAAATCATGTTTTCTATAGATATTAAAGTATGTTTGATAATATTTTACATGAGTATAAATATTGATTGGAATGATGTAATTAAAAAAAGAAGCAAGATGTTTAAAAGATGACGATCTTGTAAGTCCAAGAAGCTCGTGCAAATGATATTATTACCAAAGTAGGTATAGTAGATAAAGAGACCTCTACACTATCTCAAAAATCTATTCTAAGATATGATGGACATAATTTATTGTTTAATATTACAAAAGACGAAGCAAAAAGCAAATATAAAATAGCAGACTAATTAGTTATATCAAACAATTCTTTTTGAAATATATTCTTATATCGAGCAAAAAATTCATTTATTTTGAAATAACAAAAGGCAATATCTTAAACTTTTGTTTTGGATCGGTACGAAAACATTTTGATTTTAAATTTTATAAAATAGAGTTAAACAAAATAAAAAAAAGTATCTTTTTGAACATATTTTTTTGTGTTTTGATATTATGTTTTATTATTGGTTATTTACTGCTGCATTACCGCCAAAATTGACGTTTGCACATGCTGCAATGTTATTACCAGAACCAACAATTGGTGAACCTGCACCGGCACTTAAGACTGTTGAATGTTGACTTTGATTACATCTTTGATTGATGCTTTGGTGAATATTAGAGTGTTTACCGTTGTGATGTTGATGGAAGAAGAAATGGTGGTGGTGGTGGTTGTTAAAGAAAAAGTCCTCTCCATAGACGAATGCTGAATTAACACCCGAGTTCAAAGCTACAGGTCCTGCAAACATTATCGCTGCAAATACTGCTACTACTAATGCTAATGATGCTTGTTTTTTAGTTATAGTTGTCATTTAGTATTTATTGTTACAAAAGAGTATATTTGTAGTAATACACTTTATAGTATAAAATTATCCTGTTTATTTATACTATAATTTAATCATGAAAAGTTTATAGAACATTATTGTAGATTATACTTTTTTTTGATATTTATAACAGTAAACAAAGAGAGATATTACCAAATCCGATAGATAATTCAAATCAAGGTCGTTGTATTGGCTTTTTCAAATTGGATATTTGTCATAACATCTACTTTTATCATTGGATGAAACTTGAACTGGCTCCTTTTTTTTGGATCAAACGATGAGTTAAACTGTGGAATACTACGGTCCAATTGAGGACTAGGTATCTATAAACATATTCAATGTAGTAGCTCTATATAAAAGATCTTACCATTATTATAATGATACTTGTAAAAGGGAATGAAAATTCCTTTAATAAAGAATATGGTGAATCTACAAGATATTAGACAAGGTTATAGAAATAGATCAAATTTCTATGGATACTTCAAATAATAAAAAGGTGTAATATTTGTTAATGTATGAAAATACAATAAACTATAGAAAGTTATGATACTCATAAGAGATCGATACTTCTAGATGCTTTAGCAAAGTATTATAGAAATGAGCAGTTGAAAAATAAGAAAAAAGTAAAACAAGAAGAAGAATATTTTTCATAAGTAGAGATATTATATCCAAATAATATCCTAATGAATAAAAATTATTAAATAAAATAAAGGGTTTTTATGCCAGACTATAATATGGTAAATCATCATTAAATGAAAAAGCAATCAAACCCTTATACCTCAAGGAACTTCATTCCCGCAGGTGATAACTAATGATGTCTGATGTTGCTTAGGGATATTATCTAGTTTTTACATCCAGTTTTGAAATCAATTATAATTCTATCAACTTACATAATATTCAGTCTATTCAAAAACTTTGTATTATCCCTTTTGTTCAATGATTTGGCTTATCAACTATTGTTCGAAAAGTTAGGTTAATTCTTGGTCGGGTTATTTTTTTAGATATAGGTAAACTATGAAGCCAGTTTGTTTGTGTGTTATCTTTCATTACAAGTAGGCAACCATGTCCTAATACCAGTGAAATTGTTTGTTTAGTTCGTTTATATTTAAATGTAAATTTTCTTTCTGCTCCGAAGCTGATAGATGCAATTGTAATGTTATCTCCCAACGATTTTTCGTCATCACTATGCCATGTTACACCTTCACTGCCATCATGATACAAATTGAGTAAACAAGAGTTAAAATCGACACCTGTAGTTTCTTTTATTTTTTTTCTGAGATCTAACATCTCCCTAGTCCATGGTAACGCTCTCTTTGTTGTATTTGAATAGGTATATGGATATTCCAAATCGCCATACCAAGCAACTTTTCTTTTAGTAGTTATATGCTTTCCATACACTAGTGCCTCATCGTTCTTCCAGGGTATATTTTTCAATAATAAATCTAGATAGCGGTTAGCTTCTGTTTGCGTTATTATCTTTCCATAATAATTTACATGTACCGTCTGTATGTAGTATATTGATAATTTTATCATTAAATAGATTATTCATTTACCTTTCCAATTTCTATATTCTTCGATCATGCTATGTCCACAAGGTCGATAACCCCACCAATAATTGGGCTTTATGTTCTGTAATAAAGAACATACGAGCTGTATTTTTTTATTTACTTTCCAGAACTGCAATTTAGTTTACCATAAATCTTAAAGTATGGGTTTCCACCAAAACAAATTTTTTTTCCTTTAACCCAATATCGCCGATCTCTTCTTTATGTTTTATCATTATGCAATTGATCATCTCAATTGGTTTATAGAGCCTGAAATATTATTCCAAGAGCGCGTACATTTCCATCCTGTATTCCATTCACCCATATAGATCCTGGTACAAAGTATTGTATCCTCACTTGCCAGGCTTTAAAATAAGAACTGTAGGTTTGGTTTGATTGTTTTCGTGGAAGACTTTGAAATCCCATGTATTCTTCCGAAAACTGTCTTTTTATTTTAGTATTTTCATACATCTATCTACAATGGATGCGAGTTTTGGATAAATTCTCATTCTACTAGTCTGAACTAACTCTGGCAAAGGGTTTGAAATATTTGTATTAGCCAATTCCAAAGCGGTTACTTTTGTATCGTAAAAGTTTTTGAATATAAATCTGGCTTATTATATAATTGATAAATTTTTTAGAGTTTAGAAGATCTGAATTGTGATACAAATGTATACCTTTCTCATTTATTTCTTCTGTTACCATCTCTCAGTCACTAAAAGATATCTTATTTTGTATAATTTTATCCATATTGTTCTATATAATTTCTTTACTTATCATAAATTTTGAGGATAAACCCTTATATTCTCAAAGTTGTTGACAGTTGTCTCATTAACAAAGGATATGCCCTCTTTCTCAAGCAATTCTTTTTTTTTATCGATACCATGCATGTAACCACCTAATTTGCCATCGGATTTTACCACTCGATGACATGGTACCTTAACCGGATTTGGATTATTTCCAAGGATTCTTCCTATCATTCTTGAAGCTGAAGGATTTCCTAGTGCCTTCGCAAGATCTCCATAAGTAGAAACCTTACCAGCAGGTATATTTAAAAGCAAATTATAAACATCTGTATCCTTTATTGCATTTATTTCTTTTTTATTATCGTGATTCAGATCCATTTCATGATTTTTGTTCATATGTTAGACAGAATGATAATTGTATATAAAGATATTAATGGTGATATCATGATATCATTATTAAGATACTTGCGAAGGAAAATGTCTTTATGCTCCACACACTCGTGTAATTAGAGGATAGCATTCAGAAATGACTAGTAGAGATATATGGCAAGCCAAAGAGGAGTATCGATAACTTCTATAGTTAAAGTTGCGGTATACATGTGGTTATGAGTTCTGTAAAATGTATGCTATGTTTTCCTGTAAAATAATTGTGTTTGTTTAGATACCATAACATCTTTATATTGCCACTCTTAACTATGACAAGCAATTAGCAAGCGGACGAATATCCATAATAAAAATCATGGTAGAGCGATCACAAATATTTTACAAGAGAATGTACCTTTATGTATACACAGCTGTTAAGCCAGAAGAAATGAGGCACAAAGGAAAAAATCTTCTCATAATCTATCCTGATGATGAATTTATTATACAATTGATTAAATCCACTGAATAGGCAAGCCAAAGAGGGTAATTTGTTTAAATGCTTCTTTGGTCAGCCAGATAAGTCCTTCAATCAAACTTTTGACTAAACTTAGATGGTATATGATGGCACGGTTAAACCATATTATTATTATTTTTCACCTTCACCTTCAAAATCTGATTAAAACTATATATAAAAGTGGAATTTCAGTCAAATCTTTTATCAGAAGGATATTGTAGAATATTGCAACAAAGTAATTGAAAACATACCCCAGAACGTAGATGGCAAACAAGTATGTTGTATGGATTCTAATGAATTATATATGTACAAACTATATACTACCAAAAAAAATGTTCACATGCTATTCTTAAACTACATTTTGGAACTATATAGCAATTGAGGATATATGTC
>CAWISD010000034.1:0-13347 GCA_963838615.1 uncultured Nitrososphaeraceae archaeon | reverse complement strand
TTAACTTGACACCTATGCCATTTTTTAAGGATGGATTTAAAGGAGGAACTCATTTGGATGCAATAGTATTTTGACTGAAAGTATCACATTAAACTCCAGTATTGATATTTGTCATTTCATTAGAGTATAGTATTTATCCAAAATCGTCACAGTGGAATTTTAAACTACACGTATATATGAAGTTAAATTTGTTGTCGCAGAATGATGTATGACTAATATTTATCTATAGCCGATTGGTCCTTTCCAATAATAAAAAGATGTGGAATAGTTTAGGACTTTAATTGGATTTCATATTATAGAGTTCAATCAAGATATCAAGGAAAAATAAATTGAAAATACTAGAAAGTATTAAACAATTATTATTAGTGAAAATGCGCTCATAGATATCCAATAGTAAGAATCAAATCCTTAAATGATGCTCTTTTCAAGGCTTTATCCATATCTCATTTTAAAATCTATTCTTTTAGCAATCTAAAAAATGTATTTAAATCGCTATCTTGGATTCACAGCAATTAAATCAGCTCATGAATCAATTTATCATATTTTTTAATAATTTTTAATGAAAATAGGAGAACAAATAAGTATTAATAAGAATGTAGCATAGTACCAATATGCAAGGAATTCAAAAAATTAAATGCTCCTCTTGTGGCACAACGTTCATGTCAGAAAATAGTGTTACTCAATGTCCTACATGTCAAGAACAAGGTCATGGCCATGGTGGACAAGAAAGCAGTAATGTAGGTGGCGGCTGCGGATGTGGTCATAGTCACTAAATCTATAATTTTTGAGTGTTTATTGTTAAAATAATAGAAATAAAAGACATAATTGTAGCTTTATTTTAAATAATATTTTTTTATTATATAATGGTTTTACTTGAAACAGTTGATTTTAAAATAAATCAAGTGAGGATTTGGATATATTGTTTAATATATTAATGTATTAAATATACAAGTGATATTATTAATAAAGCTAAAGGTAACCATTAATGATTGAAAAGTTAAATGAAAAAGTTGTTGAATGCAAGTTATGCCCTCGTTTATCAAAATATATCGAATTAATTGGACAAACCAAGGTAAAGAGGTATATAAACGAGAATTACTGGGCTAAACCTATTCCGGGTTATGGCGATTCTAAATCTACTCTTTTAATTATTGGATTAGCACCCGCGGCTCATGGTGGCAATAGAACTGGTAGAATATTTACTGGAGATAGTTCTGGTGATTGGTTAGCTAAAGCACTATTTGAGATAGGTTTTGCAAATAAATCAACCAGTATTTCAAAAAACGATGGATATATTTTAACCGGTGCATATGTTACTGCAATAGTAAAATGCGCACCACCGCAAAACAATCCATCTTCTTTGGAGATATTAAATTGCTCCCAATATCTTCAAAAAGAAATTAAGCTATTAGAAAATACTACTAAAGTTGTAATTACACTTGGAAGACTTGCTTTTGATACTTATTGCAAGATAAACAATTTAAATAAATTGGTATTTGGGCATAAAAAAATTTATCCACTAGAATGTGGAAAAACATTAATTTCTTCCTATCATCCAAGTAGGAGAAACACAAATACAGGAACATTAACCTGGGAAATGTGGATAGATATTTTTAAAATTGCAAAGTCTATCGTAAGTTCAATAAAAATTAACAACTTTTAATAAATCGTTATAATAATTAAGATGATGCTTTTATAATACCTTTTTGAAATATACGGTTAAAGACTAATATTTTAAGAAATAATTATACCTCGCATCTATAAATGATTCTCATAAGATACTTGCAGTAATAGAAAATAAATTCGAGTTCCTTTTTAACTGAATAAAAATCATATATGGATAAAGGTTTTTTATAATTCGTCATTGGTCATAAAGGTCCGGGTGATGATTTATTTTTGATATTTTATAACTATCTTTTATTTAAAAAAAAGTATCTTCCATATCATCAACGGAAGCAGTTTTATTTTATTTGATAAATATTATTGTATATGGATTATTAACAGAAATAAATGAATAGGGTACAGAATCCATCGAGTTATTAAGTGTTTTTAGGATGGAGAACGATTTTAAAAAAATTATCCCAATTATTTTATAAAAATTCTTTACGTTCATACAATTTATTGAACATATTGTTCGAGCTACAATTCTTGCACAGTATTCAATTCTAAAACTATGCTGATTTGATCTCTAATCCTTTATATAATTATAATACAAAAGTTTTTTTCTATTTCATTCCCATAATGGATCTATCTTTTTCATAACTGATATCTAATCCATATCTCGCGGAGGTATTACCCATTTGCCACAATATAGCAATAATTCTCTTCAATGGTACAATTATTCAGTTATTAAATGAAAAATTACTCCTTATGACTGTCTTTTGGCAATTCCATCATTTTCCTTCTAAATCCAGGTTTTAATAGATCCGTTTTAGTTTTAACATTGGTAGCAATAAAGTGAGTAGTATAGGAAATAACTTTACTATTATAATCTGTAATAGATCTCCAATTATCATATTGGCAATATGGAAAAGGTCTAATTGGATCGGTTAAATTATTAATACTGTAATTAATCCGACTATCCTCTGTCCAGTATTATATATAAAGTATACTTAGAGGGATCTAGGTGATTTTCCCTATTTTGAATTATCTTCCGCCAAAGCTAAATTATTCTGAAACATGTCAATATAGATTTGTCTTACCGTATCATTGTAGTGAAATATTACTTTAAAGGAGGAAATAATATTCATTGTATTTTAATTTTATTTATTCCACATATTTTATATACAATATTAAATTATTTTAGAATAAATAGGTAGGTCTTTATCTTTAGAAATCAACGGATAGTAATTTGTAGGTTATTCTCAAAAAAAACGAGGACAAATAAAGAATATGATACAACGATTTTATCATATTTTTTGAAGAACATTGATATAAGCATGACATTATATATCAAGATATTTTTTTATCGTAATTTAATAATAAATAGTAAACCCTTTAATCGTTTAATCATTTTACATGTTGTGATTTAACGAATGTGGTTTTATGAGTTATATTAATTTAGGGGTTTTATTTTGCTATCTTGAAGGTGATTTCTCTCTGTTTTTATTTTCTATTAATCCATTAACATAACCTGTTTCTAACATTAAAAGCGAATACAAAACATTTGCGATATGTGTTTGTATTATTGATTCAATCATCATGTTATTTTCATCTGTATTTGTTTTTGTAATATACTCGATCTGGGTCTTATATTTTGCATATATTTTTAATTTGAAAGTTTCATAAATTTCTACTTGGTTGTCTTGGGTTACAGTTTTAAAAGTTATTTCTCCATTTATATTTTCGTTTACAATTCTTTTAGAAATTCCTATAAAAAATTCAGGAAAGATCTCCTCCAACCTTGTATCTTTGAGTGCACCATATATCACTTTTGATGGAATTCGCAAGATAATCGTTTTGATGGTTAAAGACATTTAGTATGTTATACAATATTCTTTTAATTAAATAATTAATTTTATAATCTATATATTGTTAAAAATATGATACTTATTCTATACCGACTGTTCTTATTATAGTAATGATTTAAAAATATCATACTTTGTAATATTACTCCATTGGGTAAATTATTTTACATTTTAATGTATTGCTATAATAATTGGATAAAAAAACATATTTCAATAATATATTCTATAATGTATCTATTTTTCCAATTAAAAAACAAATAATTCTATATACCAAAGTGTTTCTACATTATAGTCAATATCGAGTAGATCTCTTCGTAATTGCAACGAAACAGATTTATGACCATTATTTATAATCAACCTGTTCTTTCGTTGCTTTCATACGAGAGGTTATCCAAAAACCATTGCTTTCCAAATCGTTTACCGGCCTTACAGTACAAGAATTTGATTATATCTATGATAAAGAAATAACAAAAAGATATGAAAAACATGAAGTACAACGATTATCTTAAAGAAAAGGTGGTAACAATAGAGAACGAAAGTTTGGTGCAATAGGTAGATCTTTCAAACTAGATGTAAAAAATAGATTTCTAAATCTTTTAGCGTACTATCGTCTTGTACATAACTTACACGTTAGGTGGATTTCTATTTGATTTAGATCAGAGTAACATTTGCAGGGATATACAAAAGATAGAATATTGAATATGATAAGGCAATGTGTACAAATTCCTCAAAAGATATACAATATAACAAAAAGGCTTCAAACCCAAGAGGAAGTCGAACAATATTTCCCAGGTTTTTTGACTTTCATAGATTCCACAGAACAGCAGCAGATTACAAGACCTGTCGATAAGAATAAAAGAAAAACGTAATATTCAGGAAAGAAGAAAATACATACTATTGTCAAGAATCAGATTATGGTTAACAATCATGGTTTTTAATAATTTTAATATTATTTTCAAATAAATAATTCTCAAAATCATTGATTTGATTGTACCTTTTTGCACAGATATCATCAGTTATCAATTTATGTGAGGCATGGTCATAATTCCAGATTCATTATCTTTATCCTATTATTATCCTGTTACCAAGTTCCAAGCATATATTTTATTGATTTTGGATTCGATTCATCTTTCTTACAGTTATAGTATACCATTAGCTGATATAATAAAACTGATAAAAGTACAATTGCAGATACTTTATGAAATCCACGTGTTGGTAATGGGTCTATCCTAAACACAGATTTTATATGTTCTATCAATGGCGGTTCTATAGATATTCTCCTCTGATTGTAGATGGCCTGTCCTAATACCGATTCATAAAAGCATACAAGCTCAAGCCTCTTATTGGAAGTACTTTTGTATCTTTCAACAGAGGACAAACCAGATTATCCCAATACTTTTGCTATATCCATACAGTTCTTTTATCGTCGTATCCTGGATCAGCAACCATGTACCGTAAGGAGGATAAAGGGAATACCAAAGAAGATGATGGGGATGTTAAAGGAACATACATTTTATTGTCTGGAACATTAGCAGCAGTAACATTGGCTGTTAGAGGTACCTACAAGCTCGCCTATTGTACATGTTAAATGTAGTTTATATCCGAAAACCCATCCTTCCTTGATGGTATGACTGTATCCCCACCATCTAGCATCCGTATCAATGCCAGCAGGACAAGGCACTATTCCTTTCTCTATGGATGACTTATGCCATACACTACCTTTTGCTTTTAGCAGAGTACCCTGTCTACTGCTGTTATAGAAGGGTCTGTCATACATTCTGTAACCAACAGATATCCCATTGTTGATATCCTTTCTTTTATATCTGTAGTAGACATGATCTTCAATCGCCGGTCAAATGTACGTCTACTAGGTATTGTTACAAGACCACAGGCCAGTACAAGTCTGCGATTATACTGACAGCAGTCCATCATAAGAAAAGTATGTAAGGCATTGTTTGAATCGATTCTAAACCATATCCTTACAATAAAACATCTTAGAACTATGGTTGATGGAGAATATACATATGGTCTGCCACGTTTCCTCCTTGATGGTGCTGTAGGCCATGGTATACAACCTATCAGATACAGAACATAAAAGGATGGATTCCTTTATTCTATCAAGAGCTAATCTTTGGGACAGTTTTAGTCAAAATCATATTCCAGAGGTAAGCTTTAAGCTATATGACTGATTGAAAATAGATTGAATTATGACCATGCCTCATATATATGATATCATAAACACAAAAAGAAAAACAATTACAAAATCACAAGAAAGGTTATGTTCCAGGGATAGATTATAAATACGAATAATTCAAATTTGTAATTACAGAGGATGATTCCTAATACTAACGGCACAAAGACAACAAATGATATGGAAAGTGAAATTAACTGATATCTACAATTCCATTTGATTATAATAACAGTTCTAGAAAAAATTTATATTTATATATAAAAAACATTATATATAAATACAAATTTACGTGAAACAGAAACCTAATTCGTATCTAGTGTGATGTATGAAAAAGATCTCGCTTCATTCTCACATACCCGTCATAGTAAGTAGGAAATTAGCCGTTACGACTTTTGCAGTGATGTTAACTATCATAATAATCGATTTATTACTTACACGTCAGATTTTGCCTTACAACAATACCTCGGAGGATATTCTCTTTGTTACTACAATGGTTATCACTAGCATAGGCTCTTTTATTCTTTTAGCGTATGCTAAACGTGTAATTAATGAAATTTATTCTAGATCTTTTTTCATTAAAACAATATTCATATCCACAATACTAATTTCGATTCTATTATTAGGTATTTTGTGGACCATGCTCTTTTCAGATCTCTTGAATTGTAAATATCACTTTGGCTTGTGTGACAACACGATTTATCATACACTGGTTAATGTTATTAGCTCAATGTCTGCCACTGCCATTTTGATAGCAATTAGTTTCAAGTTCTTTTCATGGTATAAAACAAATTACAAGAATTATCTAATGTTACTCTTTGGCTTGCTAGCGGTAGGAATGATAATAGCATTAGTAGGAGATAACATTAACGAATTATTGCTGACAAAAACGATATTTGATAAATCACCGCAGAAATCAGTATCCAAAGCATATTTTCCATATAAACAAAGTAAAAAATATGGCGGTGAAATTCAATACCAAATAGTAAATCCAGAGAAATCTACACTAACAGTTAGGCCATCTACTTTTAAAAATATATCACATACAATTTCAGCCCTTACTTCTTATCCTCACAATATCTTTAGATGGTTTGGCATTGTCCTTTTACTCTATTATTATTACTATTACAAGACCGAAAAGACGAGATTTTGGATTTTAACATCTATTCCTTTAATATTGTTTCTGATTGGAAGTGGGCTTATTTTTTCATTACCACCGGATTCGCCATACAATTTTGATCTAAGAGTTATTTATAGAGCCGGTAATATAGGCAACAGTCTGTTATTTGGCTTGATATTTTATTTAGTACTAAAAAAAATCAGAGTAGAAAAAATAAAAGATTATCTTACAATTGTTGCAATGGATATAGTAATGTTTGACCTTGCATTCTCAACCTCTGCATACCAACCAACCTATGGGATAGCGGCTCACTCTCTAGTGCTATTATGTGCTTGTTTTGTTAGCATAGGCTGGTACTCCTTGGCACTCTCCATAGCCCAGGACAAAAAATTAAGAGAAACAATTAGAAATGAAGTAAAAGACAAATCGAATTTGCTGGATAATATTGGCTCGGCCCAGATGGAGCAAGAATTACAGAAAAGAGTAATAAAAATAGCTAGCCAATATGATCAAAGGATGAAAGAGGAAAGTGGTGCTTCTTCTTCAATGCAAGAGGATGATATCAAAGTGTATCTGGAGGAAGTGATAAATGAGGTTAAGCAGAAAAAGGATCATTTATAACAACAATATATATAGTACAGTAAATTGGGCGCTGTTAACTTAAGACATAATTTCTTTATTGTGTTGATCAATGAATAGATTAAACCACTTTTTCACATGCTTTAATTTACATTTCTTTTTTCTACATGGAAAATAGTCATCTAAATTCTCCGTTCTATCCTTTATGTACTGCATTGTTCTTTCAATAATGCTTTTCTCATCCTTATACAAAAGAATGAAGATGATGATTTAGTTTCAAAAACTTACAAGCCTGTGGGTACCATGTAGCCACCGTCTGTGGAAACAGGATGTTCTCCATATTCTTTTATTATATGTGAAAGAAAACGTTCGGATGCAACAAACATATTACGCTCTTTTGATATGTTAAATGAAAGGATTTCTCTATCTTTTGGTTCGATAACGACCCAAAGCCATATTAATTCAGAACCTGCTTTTATAGCAGTTTCATCAATGATATATTCATCGATATCCTTTTTCTTTTTCTTGTTTGATATTTTCTTTGGTTTGTATTTTTGAATCCAGTTCCAAATCGAAACATGGCTTATTTTAATGAGGTGTAAAAAAGATAATGCTTTTGCAGTATTTCTAAATGATAAACCTAAAAAGTACAAGTATAATCCATAACCTATAATTTGTGAAGGTGTTCTAATTCTAGATCTCATAAATGAAATGGTCATTTTCAAGCTATAGGTTTTTCCTTAAGTTAACAGGGCCTTTTAATATGTATATATTACCTTTGCGTTTGAGACGGATCTATGCTCAATCCATTGATATTTATTAGAAGGTTAAAGTAATTGCAAGTTCAAAATATTTATTTGGTAACAAAAAATAGGGTTTTAAATGCCAAATAATATCAAATAGTTAACAAATTTTCTAACATTAGCAAGGCAAATTAGAAAAAAATACAAATAAGAACTGAGGTTTTAGAAACGATTTGAGAGTTAAATAACAAATAACAGATAAAACAAAGATTTAGATATACAGGTATTGTTTAAATGGTTTAAAGAATTCACAAGAACAAAAAAATCATAAATAGTATAATTATATGTCAAAAGATCATTTTGCACATATGTTGATATGGAGAAAATATATAGACAAGATACAACACCTAAAAAAAAGAAAATTGGTATATATTGTTTTGCAAAATTTGATGAATTTAAATTAGAATAATTCTAAAAATTTATTCACATATTACAAGATAAAAATGTTCTAAAAAATCCTCAAGTGAAGAGCTATTGTTATATAGTTCCAATTTATAAATAATCTTGCATGAATAAATTAAATTTAATTGCTATCGTATCTATCGTAGCAACAGTTGCAGGTTTATCTGTATTACATATTAGTGATGCATATGCACAAGGTAACACAAGTAGCACATCAGCAAGCGGTAATGCAAGCAGTGGCAATATTACTGGAGGTAACACAACTACTACGAGTGGTGGAACTACAACTAGCAATGTTCCAAGCATTAGCAGCAGTTCGACTAGTGGTTATTAATAGCAATATCTAAAATAAACATAAAAGAAAAATAAAATACGGGATATATTTTATTTAACTATTTTTTATTTGTTTTTCTATATTGTATTTAGAGCCTATCCCAAAATTCGATAGGATTATAGCTCTTTTCCCCTTTTGCTAAACTGTGGCCTTCATCCAGAAGAATGAGAATATACAGAAGGAGAGAAATAAACACCCTATACCATAATCAAGATTCCTGATGAATTATAGGATAAGATCAAAAGTATTTTGCCAAATGAGAAACCACTCAAGACAGTTGGTAGTCGGACAATCATACCATACAGAAATGTGATCGATGGAATTCTCTACGTATTAAGAACACAGGATGCCAGTGGAAAATGCTACCAAAAGAATACGGATCTGGTTCTACCTGTCATCGTAGATTTCAAGAATGGAATAGATTAGATGTATTCAAAAAGGGATGGATCAGATTACTAAAAATCTATGATGACTTATTGGTATTAATTGGACATGGCAATCCATCATCGATAGTATATCTATAAAGTCTTCTTTAGGGGGCGATGACCGGAAACAATCCTACTGCTGATAGAAGCAAGATAGGCACAAAAAGACATATTTTAACAGATAAAAAAGGAATTCCTCTATCCGCAGTTATTTCTTCTTCAGCCAGTACGCATGATATTAAATTGGTAACAGATGTGGTGGATAATGCAGTTATCAAACGACCATCACCATCATATAAAACTAAAACAGGAACAGGAAAAAGAAAACTTCAACATCTATGTTTAGATAAGGAATATAATTCCGAATCTGAAGAACAAGAACTAATCAAACGAGGATACGTAATCCATATTCCTCCAAAGAGAAAAAGAGGCGAAAAAGATAAAGAAGAACAAGAGGCCAAGGTTACAGTACAACATTGCTCAAATAGGAAAAAGTATTCTGCAAAAAGATGGGTTGTAGAGAGAACCAACTCATGGCACAATAGATTTAGGAAACTGTTAACAAGGTATGAAAAAAAGGTAGAGAATTATCTTGGATTGGTACAGTTATCCTGTTGTATGATCATCTACAGAAAGATAATTTTGGGATAGGCTCTTAATTAATTTTATTATGGTTTGATTTTAACAAGGTCTAGTAGAATATGTTGACAATATTTATCTATCAAAAGTGTTCTGTCCTCCTTGAAATAATACCAGTTCTATGTTGAAGTTTAATTTTGCAAAAATAATTCTATTTAATATTTCCTCCTTAGATATGCCATAGGATTCACATTGTTTTAGAGGACTATAAAAAGCACAGGAATTTACAATATATAATACAAACGTTTGTATAAAAGAATTAAATTATTTATGTAGGTAATATTTTTTCTATAAAACTGTTCTCTAATATTATACCTTACCAAACCAAGATTCTGAATGTCTTTTGTTTCAAAATAGTAACTAAAACATTTAGTTATATACATTATTATTAATTATATTGTCAATATTGGAATTTCAATTAGTATCAAAGATGAAATATATCAATCAGTATAATTCTAAAGTTAATTGGTAAAGTGTTCTATACCATGTATAATTGTCCTTTTTAACAGGTACCAGATATTTCAATTTGTTCCTGCTATTTATTTTAACAATCAAAAAAGAGATAATATATCTTCAAGCCAGGTGATTTTCCCTAATTAAACTGAACGTTTTAACCATATCAGAAATTTATTATATGTCTGACAAAAGAGCAAATAGTCATTTTTACAAAATATTTTAATTCATAGAAATGTATTTGAAATATCTTGAAAGGTAGCGGTCCACTGCCACAGGCAGGACATATGGCAAACAAAGAAAATATATTAAGGACGGCACATATAGCCACAGGAAAGATTTAATTCTCTCATGGTATTTAAAAGACTACTTTTGTCCTATTGAACCATAAACTCCTTGTCCTGGGAACATCAGATGATCGGCTTCCTGAAGAATATGTAATAATAGTAGATCCATTGCAAACTCTTTCATTTGAATCTCTCAATTCCCAGCAAAGTCTTATTGGGAACCTGTCCAGAAAGACATAGTCTTTTCATATTCCCATCATCTTATCAAGAAACTCTGTATTGTACATTCACACTCAATCCAAAATCTATTAGGTTTTGGTCAGATTACAAAAATAAACTCATAATGAATTAAGAAGCTTTAGCGATTTCATTTTAAATTTCATTAGTCAAGGTAATTTATAGTGTAAACTAGAAGGATAAAACGTTAAACTTTATGGTAATAGTAAAATTCGCTTGTACAATTCTTTAAATAAAATAAGAGTATGAATTAAAAAAAATAATTATAATAACATATAAAGAAAACAAAATTTATACTAGATGAACAAACCTAACATTTTACTTGTACTAAATCTTTTTTCTTAAATGATATTTTTACTATATGCATGTTTAATCATCTTCTTATTCTATAATACTTATAATTTTGATCCTTTTAAATCATCAAATGAGCAATGATATTTAATACGTGAATATACAATACTTTTCCTCATTTCTACAAGCATTCTTCTACAACATTAAATTCATACGAACCGTTGACAAACAAAGTATTGTATATGAATCCTAGTTTTCTTTCTCATACTTTCTTATATCTTCATTGATTAATGCGACCTGTAAAAATCTATATCTATCTGCAAACATGATAACCTTTCATGTTAATTTTTTTAAACCAAGGATCTCATTTATATCTATTGATTATGTATTGTTATCTAACAATAGAGTATGTATGAATCATCAACTTCCGGAGAAATATCTTTACATACATGTGAATTCTGTGAGGGGATAATTTTTAATACTCTGACTGAAAAAGAAGAAAATATAAAAATAGGACATTCAAAAGATAAATCACCAAGTAGTATAAATTAATCTATTTTTTATATGGGAGTGTAAAAATTTTAATTTAGTGCCTTCACATTGTTAGATATCATAAATAACAAAATAAATTACCTTGTTCATACTATTCGGTTATACCTTGGTCTCTTTATTTGTTTTTTATTAGTTACCATCTTTACGATACTATCCATTACTGCTTCTTACATCAATACAGTTGAAGGGCCCTGTTAACTTAAAATATAATTTCTTGATTGTGTTCATATACAAACAACTTGAACCATTGTTTTATATGATTTAATTTACACTTGTTCTTTCTACAAGGAAAATAATCATCAAACGATTTCTATTCTATCTTTTATGTACTGCATTGTTCTTTCAATAATACTTTTCTCATAATAGGAATGCAAATGATGCTTCAGTTTTAAAAATCTGCATGCTTGTGGATACCATGTACCTCCATCTGTTGAAACAGAATGTAATCCATACTTGTTTACTACATGAGACAGAAATCGTTTAACAATAGATATATTTCGTTTTTTTGATATATCAGTTGCAAGGATTTCTTTATTCTTTGATTCTATAACCACCCAAAGCCATATTAATTCAGAACCTGCCTTTATAGCAGTTTCATCTTTTTGTATACAAGAGTATTTTTGTATTTTCTTATTCTTTAGATGTCTTTTTGGTTTGTACTTTTGAAGCCAGTTCCAGATTGATACGTGACTTATATTTACTAAAAGTAAAAATGATAACGCTTTAGCAGCGTTTCTAAATGATAATCCTAAAAAGTACAAGTATAAACCATAACCAATGATATTTGAAGGTGTTCTATTTCTAGCAGACATAAAATAAATGGTTGTCTTAAAGCTATAGGTTTTTCCTTAAGTTAACAGAGCCAGTTGAAGCATTATTACCTACATTAGGATGTATCACTTATGATTCATAATTAAGGACCATAATCATAAATTGTCCATCCACAAACATCAGTGATATATATAATCAATTAAAAAATACGATATCCTAAGCAATCTCCACATAGTAAAATATGGACATTAAATGCAGGTCTAGATATCAAAAAAGGGTCTACTTTTTATATTAATTCTTCAGATATAAATTGGTTGAAAATAATTAGCGATGGAATAAATCAAAATGAAATAGATTTTTTAGGATCATTGAAGGTTGATTCAGTTAACATAACTTCCTAGGATCCACAAACTAATGGTTATGGAAAAACTAATGGAACTCGTCAAACAGTTTATCATGAACTAGTAACAAGTCAAGTACATATAAGACATACTCTAAAAGTAGAATGAGGTGCAACCGGCACTACCGATATCACGATTTCTGAAATTGCATATTTAGGATATGCAGGGAGGAACAAGCGCTGGTGCATCAGGTCTTAGTTATTATGGTGGCGATTATAGTATATTAAAAAATAATAAAATACATAATTTTTATTTTGGGTTTTATTCTAAAGGTGTTGGTGGCATGGATATTGAAAATAATTATATATATATAATAATATCTATGGCTTAATCCACATACTGGAACACATGATATGTCCATCCGAAACAATTTCATATATAATAACGGGGACTTTAGA
>CAWISD010000033.1:0-67390 GCA_963838615.1 uncultured Nitrososphaeraceae archaeon | reverse complement strand
ATATCAATATATAATAAAAATAATATAATGTTAATCGTGTCTGTATTATTTCAAGACCGAAAACAGGCTGGAGAAGAACTAGCAAATAAATTAAAAGAATACTTGACATATTCGGAAGATAAAGATCTTGAAAAGTTGAAAGAATGGGATTCAAAAGAATATCTAATCGTCTTGGCAATTCCAAGGGGAGGGGTAGAAATAGGAGATATAATTGCATCACAATTGCATTGTAACCTTGACATTGTGATTTCAAGGAAAATAGGAGCACAATCTAATAAAGAATTAGCAATTGGTGCAGTAATGCCTGGTGGTAGCTATTTTATAAACCAATGGATTGTAGATGTACTAAAAATATCCGATAGTTATATACAGAATGAAGTAGAAAATCAAAAGAAGGAAGTAGAAAGAAGATTAAAAGAATTTCGAGGAAGTACGAATTATGATGATGAACTAAAAGGAAAGATTGTAATATTGGTAGATGATGGTATTGCGACAGGTTCTACAATAATTGCTGCAGCTCAATGGATAAAGAAAGAAAGAGAAAATCGCAACTGTAAGAAATTAATAGTTGCAGTACCAGTTGCACCTGATACTAAAAGTGACACTATTGACAAGTTAAATCAAATCGCAGATAAAGTTATCATTTTGTATACACCAACAGAATTTTCTGCTGTTGGTCAATTCTATAAACAATTTGATCAAGTTAGCGATAACGAGGTAAAAACTATAATGAATAAATATAGGCAACTATAATGTTTGTTAAAGAATAATAATATTTTGATTTATTACTATGATAAAGGATAGTCGTCGTTATAGGAGGACTAACCTCTAATTATATTGCAATATTTTCCTAAAACCATAACCGGATTTATAATGGTACATAGAGAGAGGCAAGTGTATTTTAATTTAAATATTAAACTCGATTTTATTGAATTCTAAAGATAAAGATTTCTGCTAATAGTATATAGATGTGTGTTGTCCAACGAAATTGCGTCAATATTTAGAGTCCAAATTCATATATATGATATTTTACAAATAGTGTTTTAAAAATAGATAATAAATAATATTATATGCCTGTTGGAAATGTCTCTGGAAGATCTTTATCTTCTATTGATTTCATATGTAGTGGAGATAAAGTGTTTGTTTTATCAATAAATAAAAGAGCATCATATCTATTTGATAAAATTGTAGGAACATAATTGCCGTATTTTTCATATTGGGGATTATAAACAACGCCTATTGTTCTCTGGCCGATTGTTTTCCAATATATTTTGTTATCATTTGGTTTTATATCTAGCCTGTTTATTCTTCTGCTTATTATACTGTAATTAGTAATAGAAGATACTTTCCCTTGGCATACCTTTATGCTATTCCTTCTTTAGTTTATCTGTGTGGTAGATGAAAGTAGACTTTAGCGTATCAAAGTAAAAGAAGAAATATATCAGGATAATGAAATGGCTTCTAACCTAATCTTGTCTTTGTTCGTCTCTTTTCATTATTCCAGTTATCAACAACATAAAAACCAAGGATTAGTTCGCCTCGTTTAACTAGAGATTGGTTGTAGTCGGACCAGTTCACAGAATTTGTTAGTTGATACTATCTAAATGTATTTGGAAAAAGGAATTATACAATAAAGCGATAACTATGACTGTTTAAATAGTATTTTATCTAATATTTATTAATGTCAAATAACATCGAATCATCATCTAATTATACAGCTAATCAAAATAATAGCAATGATTTCAAAGAATTAGTTAACCGATCACTTGATGAATCAAACAATCAAATATTACTCTATGCTATAGATACAGAATCAGGAAATACAAATCTAGTAACCGTTCCATTGTAGATTTTTTATACGGTTTCCATACTGATTGAAGAGAATTGATTAAGTTTTTTGAAAATAAATCATTATTTCTTAATAAACAGGAGCATATATTAGGTGGCTCTGTTCACTTAGGCGTTTTTAATTCTTTGTTGTGAAAATCTACAAACAGATTCAACCAATTCTTTACATGTTTTAATTTACATTTCTTTTTTCCACAAGGAAAGTAGTCATCAAAACTTTCACTCTGTCTTTAATATACTACATCTCCCTTTCTATAAGACTTTTCTCAAAAGGGGAATGAATATGATGATCTAGATTCGAGAATTTACAGGCTTGTGGATACCGTGTTCCGCCATCTGTTGAGATAGGGTGTTTACCATACTTTATTATTAAAGGTTACATGAATCGCTCTGCTATGAACATGTTTTGTTCCGTGGATATACCCAATCCTAATATTCTTTATATATTGGTTATATTACAATCCAAAGCCAGATATAATTTGAACCTACCTTGATAGTGGTTTCATCGATGACAAATTCTGCAATTCTTTTTCTCTTGCTTGATACTTTCTTTCACTTGTTATTTTGTATCCAGTTCCCGGTAGAAACATGATTCTGTTTAACAAAACAAGATAACCTTTCTGATGTTTTCTTAATGATAATCCTGAAAAATTACAAGTACAATCTATATCCATTAAACTGTGATGGCGCTCTGTTTCTTATATTCACATAGAAATAATGCGTATTAAAGATATGGATTTTTCGTTAAGTGAATAGAGTCTATTAGGTATTGGAAACTTTATAAATTCAGAAGCCCATCTAAGTAACAGAATATTTTGAAGGATCGATATCATTACAAGCCCTCCGATTCTGCATCAAAGACTATCTTTCAATTTAATTTAAAATTTCATACAAAATAAACTCAAGATGTAAATAATTGGATATACAGTATAGAACCATTTTAACAGCAGATTTAAATCGATCTTATCTTAAATAGGTTTAAAAATTTTGTTGTTGTTCTCAAAAATGAAGTTGTTAACAAAAAATTAAAAATTTTATACTACTATATGTTCTGATTGCAACGAATTCTATTAGTGATATAATTATTCAAAACAACCTAAATCCATACCCTGTTTAGATTTTTCAATAAAATGTAGCTTCTTTGCTATCCTCTTACCGGTTATCTAAAAATCAATACTTTTTAGACAGCTCGCAGGACAAAAGATTTTGATATGAATAAAAACAAGATTGAATAATTATCTATTTGAGAACAAACAAATGGGCTTGAGTTCAAATACCTTTATATTACAGAAGCCATATGAGTTGGTAATCTGTGAAAAACCCACTGCTGCATTAAGAATTGCACAAGCTCTTGGAACCTCAAGTCTAAAAAAAATATCCTCATCAGAAATAGTGGAGGATAATACAACAGCACGGATTTCATCACCTTTTTTTTCTGCAATAGATAAAACAGGTCGACATTTTGTTATTTGTTCTGCACTAGGTCATTTGTATGGCTTAGTTGATGTCAGTGGAAATCGTTGTATATATCCTGTATTTGATGTCATATGGAGACCACTTTTAAAAAGTAGCAATCGAAATAGTTCCAATAGTATATTTTCTGAAAAAATTGAAAACCATATAAAAACTATATCTATGTTGTCTCACAAAGCTACTCGATTTATTCATGCTTGTGATTATGATCAGGAAGGTGAAGTAATCGGATATAATATTTTAGAATATGCTTGTAATGGAAAATATGACCAGTCGTTGAGAGCCAAATTTTCAACTCTTACTGATGAAGAAATAAGATACTCATTTGATAATTTGTTAAAACCAAGTAAAAGATTAGCTGATGCAGGTCTATCTCGTCATATGATTGATTTTATTTACGGTGTCAATCTTTCGAGAGCACTCACCCAATCTTTTAAGACAGGTATCGATAGCAAAGGGTATTATACTTTATCAATCGGGAGGGTACAGGGTCCAACGCTTGCTTTTGTTGTAGATAAAGAAATCGAGATAAGAAATCATGTATCGGTGCCTTACTGGACTATAACGGCAAAATTTGAAAAAAATGGATGTATAATTAAAGCTTTTTATCAACCACAAATAATAGATTCTTTCTCTAAAGCTACTCTAGTTGTTGATGCATGTAGAAATCAGGATGGTAAAGTTGCGGGAATTAAAACTAAAAAGATCGTATTAAAACCTCCACCCCCATTCAACCTTGGCGATCTTCAGAAGGAAGCATACAGAATATTCAAATTTACTCCAAGTTATACTCTAACTATTGCTGAGAAATTGTATCTTTCTGCATTAATTTCTTATCCAAGAACCTCTAGTCAAAAACTTCCAGCCTCGATTAATTACCGGAAAATTATTTCAGGTCTTTCAAAAATTAATTCTCCTCTCGGTCCACACAATAATGAGAGCAGTGGTGGTAATGGTCCTTACACCGATATTGCTATGAAATTGCTTTCAAAAGATCTTCTCTCTCCAAATGAAGGAAGTAAAATCGATCCTGCACATCCAGCAATTTATCCAACAGGTGCCAAACCTAAAAGTAAACTCGAAGTTGCTGAATTTAAGTTATTAGATCTAATAGTTAAAAGATTTTTTACTACATTTGGAGAACCTGCTATACTTCAACATACAATGGCTGTAATTTTAGTAAAAGACGAATACAATTTCAAAGCTGAAGGTAAGAAGTTAATGCATGAGGGGTGGATGTTTTTTTACAAGCAATATACTAATTCATCTTTGGTTGGAACCCAAATTGATTTGTCAATATTGCATAAGAATGACATTTTGAAAAATGTTGATGTAATCTTGACAGATAAGTTTACCCAGCCTCCAGCTCGATTCAATCAATCAAGTCTTTTAGAGAAGATGGAAAAGGAAAAAATCGGCACCAAAGCCACAAGATCAGAAATTATCAACACTCTTTTTAAGAGAAATTATCTTATTAATACTATTACAACGGCTCAAAAAAGAGAAACAAATGAGGTAGCTTCAGGAACAGGTATCGCACCTACAGATATAGGATTTGAAATAATACAATCAATGCGTAAATACGTACCAAACATCGTGTCTACTGATCTTACTCGATCTATGGAAGAACAGCTTGAAAATATTGAATCGGGTAAAGCCAAAAGTAAATTCGTAATAGATTATGCAAGGAATAAGTTAAAAGAGGCAATATTTTTTTTCAAGGAAAACCAAAATGAAATAGGGGTAAAGATAACTAATGCTGTAGTAACCACTAAAAACAAACAACAGGTTGTTCTAGGCGCTTGTCCTATCTGTAATAAAGGAGATCTGACAGTTAAACGATCAAGTCGAACGAAAAAAAGGTTTGTTGGATGTTCTTCCTATTCGTCAGATAAATGTACTGCAACTGCTCCGCTGCCACAGAAAGGTGCCATAAAAGTTACAAATAAAATATGTTCTGAATGTCAATGGCCACTAATTAGGTCAGCATATTCTCATCAAGAAAAACGCCATTGGGATTTTTGTATAAATGTACAATGCCCATCAAAAACTAATAGTAACGATAATTTCCAAAACAAAATAAATTAAACTCTTTATAGTAATAGATGGATGATTTTTAAATCATATAAAAGTAGATTAGGTCTCTCTATCACCGCAATAACTTTAATCCTAACGACTTAGAATATGTACTTTATATGTTTTAACATATTCTTAAAATATATTATTTAAATCATTAACTTGTACCAAAATTTTTTAATTTTTAATAAAATAAAATAAAATAAATAAAATTACATGATGTCTGCTATTATTTTGGCCTTCACATTAAATTTCCATATGACTTGATGGTATTCTTTGAGGTATGCAAAGAATATCTGTTTATGTCGGATTTTGTAATAAATTGGGTATTTAAAATCGTATAGTTATATTTCAATATCTTTATCTTTTAAGCAAATAACAAAGACAACTATTTACTTTGTTCACATCTTAAAATTCTTGGCATTTGGGTATTTTGATAAAATTTTATTTAATTATTGCATATAATTTGATAGGCTCTTAATTTTTTTTAGTTATTTAAAGGTGATAGGTACATTGTTTATTTATCTTATATAATATTCAGGATAATGTAAAAGATAATACAAAGGCTTTAAAAAACTAATTTGTTCTAGATGCTTATTAATCGATCAATCAAATATTCTGATTAAGGTATAGAAATTAAATACTTCATTCCATTCGTTTCTATATGATTGCGATTGATCAAAAGTTATTTGAGGAAATAGATATACCGAAAGAAAGTAAAATAGTTTCAAAAGAAGACGTAAACGGAGTAGTTGAAAGAGATAGCAAATGGATAGGGGAAATTACTGGATTTAATTCTTTTCCAAATGGAAAAATAACAGGTACTGGTCGTTCATTGATACACAGCAATGGCATTTCAATTTCAGACTGGCATGGAATATTTACTACCGAAACAGGACAGGAGATAATATTTAATGGACAGGATACAAACAAAAATGGAAGGTATATCGTATTAAGGACCTATTTTACAAATAATGAGGAAATCATTTGGTTGAATGGATTGGTATGTATTTTGGATGGATATTTTGACTTTAAAAATAATTCTTTTATATGTGATGGTTATAAATTGATGTGATATATGGTATTGTCAAATTAGATGACTTTATTTCTATATTTTTATTTACTGACAATTTAGATTTTCAGTTGTACTCTTCCTATGTGAGAATTAAAATTTTTATTCTTATATTATTATAAATTGCATAAATATATTGCAAATACTTTATTGGTTAAATTAATAAATCTATATTGATAAAATTTCCAAATCTATACCTTTAGTAAATATAAAAAATAGTAATCCCATATTTTTATGTTTAAAGGGGGTAATCTTATTTTAAGATCTGACATATAATTAAATAACATGAAATAATAATAAGCATGAGAATATTTGGTGAAATGGAGTTATATTATTATTTGCGATAAATGTGGATATATCTCAACGGAAAAATTACCTGAAGAGAAAGCAAAAGATCTATTACATGCCCATGTTGGTGGCCCACAGAACTGTACCACTGGACATATTAAATTAATGAAGGTACAAACTTAGACCGCTTTCATATATCCTACGCTTTTATATAATATTCTTATACACTCTGAATATGTTCTGTATTTGAATTTAACTTCTTGTACATCTATGTCTTCGCTTAATTGTTCTTTGGAAGTATCGATTGAATACTTTTTACCAATATCATCTAAAATTCTATTTATGGACGAATTGTTATACGATTCAACGATTAGGCGGTTCATACTATAGTATGGATGTCCTAGTATTTATCTAACTATCTTCTTTGTTTGGCACTATTTTTAAAATGGATTGATTTGGGTATTCTTTCCTTAAAGAATTATTTCTTTAAATCATTTTCTCTAAACTGAAAGATTCTTGTACCTTTGTGTTTTGTTAATTGATAAATTCTATAACTATATATGTGTAACATGTACATGTAAATTAAAATGTATTCTCTTTTTTTAGAGTTATACATTATAATAAGCGCATAAATGATATATTTCAAAACTTTTTGTGAATTTGCAATTTTATAATAATAGTCAATAGTTAAATTATCATATATATTCAAATTTTTTCTCTTAGTTTCCTATCAATTATTTCTATTTTATTTTACATAGGTGTTTTCTATATTCAGGATAATTATGTACAAATTTGATAGCATATTTTGCTATATTGTTGTTTTACCTTTGATAAAAAAAGTTTGTATTTCGTAAAAAAATTATTGGCATCTCTTGCTATTATTAAAGTAGTGTTTAAAATCGGTTTTGTATTATTATTTTTATTTAAATAAATTCATTTATGTCTATATCTTCCAAGCCGGGAATTTTTGCTATTTCAAATCTCTCTTTATCTTTTAATAATGAAACGGTGGCATCTATTCCTAATTTTGTAGTTAAAAGGTTGATTTGATCGCTAGATGGATCCAAACTTGATCCCTTTGTATTAGTTATTATTATAATATCTTTATCCGCTTGGGTTCGTGTGGAAACTGCATATTCTACTTCTACGGGATCTTCTGGGTTGATATCGTCATCAACAACTATGGCAATTTTTAACGAAGGATGCGCGGAAAATGCAGTAAGAATTGCATTTTTGGGTTCTCCTTCTAGTCTTTTTTTAATTTGAATTACCGCGTTAAGCCAATTACTTCCTCCGTCAGTTAGATATACTGACTTTGTTGTGGGGACTGTATTTTTGACATATCCAAATATTTTTGATTCAATAGGCAATCCCATCAATAATCTATGCTCTGTATATCCAGGCAAGATGTCATAATATATTGGATCGTCTCTATACCATATTTTATTGATTTCAAAAATTGGTTGTTTTCTTTTAAAATCATAGGTTCTTAGCATTTCTACCATCCATTCTTCAGCAAACTTATCGTGGAGTATTTTACCTTCCAGAACTATTTCACTATGTTTTGGTATCATTAGTCCTGCAAATTGATTTTTTGCTAATTCCAATTTTCCATTTAATAGGTAATTCGCTATTGAAATCTCATCAATACCATGTGCAGCTTGATATGCTGCAGCTAAATTCACTGCAGGATGCACCCCTATTACCACATTTATTTTTAAATCTTCTTTATTTTCTTTAGACTGAATAAAACATTTATGGAGATGCCTTCCTTCTACCATCCTAATTACCATTTCTTTACTATTTAATAATAACATACGATGGGTAGATGAATTTTGATTGCCTGTTTCTTCATCTTTTACGTAAATTATGGATGAGGTTATAAATGGTCCTGCATCTTTTTCAAAATGAGTTATGATGGGAAGATCAAATAAATTTTTAGAACTATTTTTATAAAATGGTGCATCAGATGATATTTTTATTGGATAATTTTCTTTATTTATAGCTGCAAAATTGGAAAAATCAATTTTACCATGATCACTATTTGTTTTAATCCCATAGAAAAATCTATTTCTTGTTCCTAAAATATTTGAAACAACCTTGAATTTCGAACCTTCTACATTGGTAAATAGAATTGCTTCTTTTTTGTCAAGCTTGCCTACTATTGATGCCAGTTGAAATTTTTTATTTACTTTCTTGTCAATAATTAACAATTCATTTTTATTTTCTAATATGGATAAAAAGTCTCTAAGATTGTAATCGTTATTATTTTTATTATCGCTATATGTAAAAAACTTTCTTTTCTTTATTGTTTCTTCTTTATTTTTGCTCATCTTTCTTATCCTCTATTGCTATTAATATTCTGTCATTGATTGTCTTCATATCTTCATATTGTAATTTATTTTTTGTATAAAGTGATACAATACAAATTCCATTTATCATTAATGAAATTCTTCTTGACAGAGTATCTATGAATAATTGATCATTTTTATCTTGTATTACTTTAGCTGTATTTGTTTGGTTGGTTGTTGCTAAAGATACCGAAATAGATCCTATTCTTAATTTCTCTTCTGAAATTGAAATAAAGTATCCATTATCAAATTCTAATATATTAAACAGGAATTTTCTTTTTGAAATGCTTGAGATTATTTCAATTTGATCCCTCATTGATATATCTGACTTGATCGATTGAAATCTATATTAATATTGTTAGAAATTTTTTTAAATCTATATATATATAGATTTAAAAATCTTGTTATGAAATCATTAAAAATAGATGATATTACGTACAAAAGATTAAACTCTTTATTAACTGATTTTGTAGATTTGAAGAAACAAGATCTAGATATGAATGACCTTTTAAATGAATTAATTGATAATTATCAAGAAACAATTTGGGGTACGATAGGTGCGAATGCTGGAGGTGGTTAATAATTTATTAGATTATTTTCCTTTATTTTAGTAAATACATAAAACACGGTTTTTTTTATATTAATATTGGTTGCTTGTCTCTCATATTTCTGATATTCATTTAGGTTATGCTCAATTTAATTTGCAAGAACGTGAAGAAGATCTTTATGATGTATTTGAAGAAGCTATTGATAAATCCATTCATGAACATGTTGAAGCAATAATTCTTGCTGGGGATATTTTTCATAATCCTAAACCAAATGGTGCTGCAATTATAAAATTAGCACGTGAATTAAAAAAATTAAAGGAAAAATCTATTCCGGTTTTTTTTATACTGGGTGAGCATGATATAAGTAGAACTAATGATGTACCCCTTCTATTCTTATTTCATAATTTGGGATTAGCTAAAAGACTTATTCCAGACTCGCCTGTTCAAATAAAAGATCTTTTAATATATGGTTTCAATAAGGAAAGGCGCTCTAATATTGATAATGGATTACTTAAGCCGTTTAAAAAATTAGAAAAAATTATAAAAAATGATGAAAATAAAAATAAAAAGAAAATTCTTGTTCTCCATCAGGGTTTAAGTGACTTTAATAAATTTGCCGGAGAAATTTTTGCAAGCGATTTGCCTTTAGGATTTAATTATTATGCAATGGGTCATTATCATGATCATATACAAAAAAATTTTTCTGAACTGGAAGATAGTTTGGTTGCTTATCCCGGATCACTTGATCTAGGTCATAATGAATCTATCTCTGATGTAGAAAAGGGATTTTTGTTAGTTGATCTATCTCCTAGCCCTGAACGTGTTACTACTCATTGGATTAAAATGGAAAAAAGAAGACTTCAACTAAGCCATTCACTAAACTACAATGATTTGGATAAATATATGCAATATCTTTTAGATCTTTCAAGTAAATATCAAAAAAAACCAATAATTGAATTAAAATTGACAGGATCTGAAATAGATCCTAAAATATTGTCTAGTGAGCTATCCAAATTAAATGATCACTTTTTATATTATGCTTGGAATATATCTGATAAAGAATCAGTATCTGGATATTCTTATGATTATGCAAATGATTTTAATATTGATAAAGAGCTTTCAAAATTGGTTTTAAATACACTTAAATCCGAAAAATTGACGAGTCTATCATTAGATCTTATCCAGATGATAAATAATGAAGAACACCTTAATGATACAAATGTTAATAAAGATAGAAGCAAGAAAATCGCTGATTATCTTTGGAAATATTATGAAAATAATAAAAAAAATTATCAGAATAAGGGCGTTGATAACCTGAATTGATAAAAAAATTAATATTAAATAACTTTTTATCTCATAAGAATACTCAACTTAAATTTAATCCTGGTATAACTGTATTTGTTGGGCATAATGGATCAGGAAAATCTAGCATTATAGATTCAATCACATTTGCATTTTTTAACGAACATACTCGAAAATCTAATAGAAACTTAGTTACTAAAGGTATTGATCAAACAGTATCTGATGAATCCGGATCATTTGTTGTCATGGATTTTTCTGTTGGATCTATAGATTATAAAATTCATAGGCAAATAAATAACGCTGGTCAACTTGTATCTGTTAAATTAGATCAGCTCAAACAAAATATTCTAATGGATAAAAATGAAAAAAATAAACCTATTTATCGACCAGTAATTTCTGGCGAACGAAAACAACTTGGAGAGTCAGTTATAAGTGAAATTGAGAAGATATTAGATATAGATTATCAAAAATTACAAATTGCAAGTATAATTCAACAAGGTGAAATTAATAAAATAATTGATTCTCAACCTAAAGAATTTAAAGAATTGTTAAATAATATGATAGGTTTAGACAGACTGGATGCATCTTTTGCATATATGCATTCTGCTATAGATGATTTTAGAAAGTTATTAAGAGAAAATACGGGAGGTTATGATGATAACCATATAAAAATATTGATTACTAAAACAGAAGAAAATAAAAATAAAATTCTAAAATCAAGGATATCTCTTGATAGAACCTATGATATCCTCTATAAAAGATCAAATGACATAAAAGAAATAGAAAAAGAGATAGAAGATTTGGAGCCAAAAATATCTAGACTGCAAGAAATGAAAACATTGGAGGCTACGCTATTAAATTATTTAAAAGAAAAATCCATTTCTTTAAAAACTGACATTGAAAAAACAAAAAGGATACTTTTTGAGGTAAAAAATGCTTTTTCTATATTGGAAAATAAAGAAGAAATTTATATAACTTTGCAGATGGTTCAATCTGAGAAGGAAGAATTAAATAAAAATATAAATGAATTAGAGGGGGAAATTGGAAAATTAAATGGTTTTACAGAATGTGCAAAAAAAATTCAAATAAATGATGGCAAATGTCCTGTGTGTAATTCAAAAATAACTATGATAAATGATATGTTTGATATATCTCATATTAAAAAAGAATTAGAAAAAAAACAAAAAGAAAAGATATTGATTACATCTGAATTGACCAAGTTAAACACAGAAGAACTCGATTTAAGGAAAAAAGAAAAAAATATCATTTCTTCAGAAAAGATATTGTCATCTTATGATATTCCTTTGGATTACAATATAAATGGGCTTGAAGATAAGCTATTATCTTTAAATGAAGACTATCAAATACTTTTTAAATTAAATTTTAATAATTTCGGAAATACTGATCTGTTACTTTATAAAGTTGATGACTATTCTGCAAATCTAATTGATACTATAATTAATATGAAAAAAGATCTTGTTGATATCGATATAAACGTTCTTAAACAAAAAAAAATCATCAAAAACAAATTATCCTCCGAATATATTGATATTCAAAATCAAAAAGCAATTTTGGAAAAAACTATCTCGGATCTAGAAATTGAGATCATCGAGTTTGATAAATTGGTATCCGAACTGTATTCAGCTTCTATTTTTATTTCTGAACTTGAAAAAATTAGATCAATGGTCTTCAATAGGGATGGGGTAGTAAGTTCTAGTTTAAGGACTTGGGCATTAAATTTGATATCTAACAAATCATCTGATTATATTAATACTTTTAATGTTGGTATATCTAAAATATCTTTGATAGAAAAACCTCGTGAGATAAAGGTTCTATGTTATGGTAAACGAGGAGAAATTGATATAATTTCTTTAAGCGGAGGCGAAAAAGTAGCTGTATCTTTAGCACTAAGAATGGGAATAGCCTATTTAATGGGCTCTTCAAAAATTGATTTTATTGTATTGGATGAACCCACTTCTAATTTGGATGAAGAGCGTAGGCGTTCCTTTGTAAAGATAATTTCGAATGTGTTTAACAAAGGTGTTGGACCCTTATCTCAAATTATAATCATTACTCATGATGAGGAAATATTTGAAAATTCTGAAATAGAGCAAATATATAAATTTTCTATGAGTGATAAGGGATCTATTGTAACTTCTATTTAACCAAGATCTTTGAATTTTATATTTTTTTAGTTTTTTAGAAAAGTTTAATATTTGTTTTATAGTTAAGATAATTGATAAAAATACTATGAGGCTATCTCGTTTACCTAGGGAGGCAAGAAGAACTAGAAAGCCAAAACAGCCAAATTGGGTAAAATATCCGAAAAAATCAATCTGGATTCAGTGTACTTATTATAAATGCAATCATTGCTGGCAATATTCTGGAGGTAAAAACTGGGCAGAATGTCCTATATGTCATTCTAGTAGCAAGGTATCTGCCGCCAAGAAATCTTATAATTTTAGCAAGGTATCTGCCGCCAAGAAATCTTATACTCTACATGATGATTATAATGAAAAATTTATAATGGATTAATTATTGGCTGTTAGATGTTAGATGGTTATCTATAAAATACTCATTCTCTTCTTCGGCCAATATTAATTCAATAGTTTATTATTATTATCCTGATTAGTAGGATTTAGTTTTTCTAAATCGTTAAAAATAATTAATGTTTTATTGATATTATATTTTTTTGGAATTGTTTGAAGAAAGAAATTTAATGTATAGGTGTCTTGAAATTCTTCTTCAATTATTTCTTTTAAATGTTCATCAAATAGTTTTAGGTTTATCTGTTTTTTACTTTTTGTTATTAAAGCAATGTTCATTAATTGAAAAAATGGAAATATTCAATTTATATTTTTAAAAGACTATTTCTCAATCTATGTATTCTTCTCGGATGTATAATTGGGTTTCTTCTATTGATAATTCTTTGTTTATTGAATTGTTTTTCCACTCTTTGACTGGTTCAGGATCCTTTCCCATCGTTCTCTCTTTGATTTCATCTATTTTTATAAATGAAGGTAAATTTACCCATTGACCTACAAAAAGAGCTTCTCCTGGGTTTAATGAAGGTAGTTGTTCTATAATTTTCTCATTAATAGCTTCACTAGCTGAACCTATCTGAGATTGATCCTCCTGCTGGACTATTTTCATTATTGATAAAGAACCCATTTGACTCAAAACATTGGGATCTAATGATCTTGGTCTTTGAGAAACTATTATCAGACCCACACCAAATTTTCTGCCTTCTCTAGCTACTTTTGATGCAATGTATTTTGTATCCGTATTTTCATTTTTTGGAATAAAAACATGAGCTTCTTCTATTACTACAATAACTGGACTATGAAATAAAATTTGATTTTCTTGATTGTTTTTTGACTTTAATCTTTGACTCTTTGATAATTTTCTTTGATACAATATTGATTCTAAATAAAAAGCAATTGCTACATTAGCCTGCTTTTCTGTGAACTCGATCAAATTAATAACATTTACTTTACCTTCTCGAATATGTGAAACTGGATCTGAAGAATTGGGAATTAAAATACTATCAAATCTTCTTCTAGCTTCTTTTATTTTATCTAATATTCTTTCAGCAGAAGTTGTAAATCTTTTTTCTTTGAAACCTATTTCTTTAATATTATTTTCTAAGAAATCCCAAAAATTGTCTTCTGTTTTTTTCTTTAAATCATCATTATCAAATGCTTTTAATAATATTGTATTTTGAATATCTGCATTATCTCTTACTTCTATCACCTCTGCAAACTTTTCTGCAGTAGAGTAGTCTTGGATTTATTTGTGCTTGAACAAAATTAATGTTTTCACCATCTAAAAAGCGATATTCATCATGATAGTCAAAAATAACCATTGTTCCTGGAATTTCTGATATTGATTTAGCTATTATACTAACCAGATTACTTTTTCCCATACCTGTCATGGCTAAAATCCCTAAATGTCTTGTAGTAAGTTTATTAATGTTTATCTTGGCATTTACCTGATTATTGCGTAATAGTGTTCCTATCTTTAACCATGATTCATCCTCGGGATTGAATATTTCTTTAAGATCGTTTTTATCTGCTTTATAAACTTCGGTTCCTGGCAATGGTGGTATTTCAGGTAATATTACTTTGGATTGTTTTAATAAATTCAGTAAACCTAAAATCTTAACATTTACCTTGAAACTTTTATCTCTTTTATTTATTTCGGCAACAATTTTACTTTCTAAAGCTTCTTGATAGTTTGAAATATCTTCTAATGCATCGCTTTTAATAAAACATGATTCTACAACACCTAGAATTTTTTTCTTATCGTTGTTTGTTATTATTATATATTCTCCAAGACCTACTGGTTCTTTCCCTTCAAAAATAACGTAACCTGAATGTGTAACCCCAATTACTACTCCTAAAAGATCTTTGTGAATTGATACCTGTGGTTTATAAGATGAAGGGTCTGAACTTTCAAGCATAATACTTGATGTTGTATTCTAGTTATATTATATTTATTGTTCAAGTTAAATTTATAAAAAATATTGATATTCGGACTATATCTCTGTATTCATATAATATTTGTTATGAATGATAAATTGTTGATACTATAGATCTTTTAATAAGAATTAGGGATATTATCTTTGATATATCTAATTTATTATTTATTTAATTTTAATATTTTGTAATATTTTTGGCTTATATATATATGTAATGATGGATATTTGAAGTTAAATAATAATTTTTCTATTTTATTGTCTGATTTATATAGTTTTTATTCCTTTATCTGATTAGTGTTATTGTGATTAAAAAGTGTTGGTTTTAGATATTTTAAAAGAATGTGCTAATAATGTATATAAAAATACTAAAGATATTATAGGTACTTTCGAAGGACAACAAAAATTTGATGTTGGCGCAGGAGGGGATATTTCAACTAAAATAGATCTAATTGCAGAAAAATCTGTTTTTGATACTTTAAAGAGAAATAAATTTATTCCTAATGTTGTTGGAGAAGAATGTGGTCTTGTAAAAGGCAATGATGTTGGTTTAATTGTGATGGATGGTATAGATGGAACAACCAATGCTAATTGTGGTCTACCTTTTTATTGTTGTTCTTTAGCTTATGCTTCTAATACAAAACTAGAGTCTATTACTGATGCAGTAGTTTTTAACCTTTTAACAGGAGATCTTTATTATGCATCAAAAAATAAAGGCTCATTTGTTAATGAAAAAAAATTAGATCTGACAAAAAAAACTATGAAGCCTACAAAAGATATGGTAATAGGATTGAATATTTCTGGTTTATCTGAAACTCTTTTCGTTTCGATTTCTAAATTAGTATCCTCTGTTAATCATGTTAGGCATTTGGGTGCCAATGCACTAGAGGTATGTTATTTTGCACAAGGTTCGATAGATGCATATATTGATATTAGAAACAAAATTAGAGCTATCGATATGGCTGCCTGTTATTTAATTGCCAAAGAAGCAGGAGGATTTATTTTTGATATATCTGGAAATGATTTAAACTGTGATCTTTCGGTTGATTCAAGAATGTCTTTTATTGCAGTTTCAAATTCTGAAAGATTTAGTTGGATATCTAATTTAATTAGGTAATGTTTTTAATTTTTATTTGTTAGCGTATTCTTTAAATTTAAGGAATTTTTTAAATATGTTGAAATTACTTTTTCCTTGTTTTTTATAAAAAAATTATAAAAATTAATAATATATATTGGTTTTTTTTGAATTATTATATAAATAAAAAATTTATTTACTTCTTTTTGATAATGTATTTGTGGTTTTTTTTAATAAAAAACATAAATGCGAAGAAGATGGTGAAAAATTTAATACATATACCGAATTGATTGAACATGCAAGAAAAATCCATCATTATACCATTTTAAAATGTAGTAAATGCGGAAAACAATTCTATCATGAAAAAGATAGATTACACCATGTACGTGAGGAACATGGAAAAGATATGGATGCAAGGGTTCACAAGAATGAGCATAAACATAAAAAAGAGGGGGGTTCTCAAAAAAGGACAAGTCCTCAAGAAGAAGTTAACTCTCATACAAAAAACTTTGGCGACAACTTTTAATTTTTATTTGGATTTATTATTTTTGTCTTTTATTTTTATTTGAGGTCAAATGATATTTTTAATAATCATTTGAGTTAAATAAATACCTGAGCATGGGTCATAATTCTATATCATAATATCTCACTAATTTATGGATGTAACATTAACATCCTATCAAATAATTGATAGCCATTGGATTTTCCTTCTCAGTTTTACAGTTGTAATAAACAAGTATCTGATAAAGCAATACTGATAATAAAACAATAGCATAACCTTATCATATCCTCTTACTGGTAATTGGTCTATCCTAAATACTGATTTTACATGCTCAATCAGTGGTTCTATGGATGTACATCTCTTTGAGTATGCGATCTATCCTAATGCAGATTCATAGAAATCAATCAGCTTTATCCTTTCTTGTATGTGGTGTACTTCTATATTGATAGACAGGACAAGACATACAAGTTGAAATCCCAAATCCATGCTGAAATTATCATGTTCTGGTCATTATCGTACCCAGGGTCTGCAGTCATGTAATGTTTTTTCTTTATTGTTATGGGAGGTAAACAAGATATTAGTCTTGAATAAACTTGATTGTCATGTACATTGATAGCTGCTGTGGTGAAATCAACTGACGATAAAGGTGCAACAATGGAGGAGCCATTACTGGATATCGGATGTAATTTATATTCGAATATCCATCTATCCTTTTTTTGTATGAATATATCCAATTTGACATATGTATCAATACCTGAATATGGTACTATTCCTTTTTTCATGGAGGATTTGTGCCATATTTTTCCACAAGCATTGATAAGAATCTATCTATCGCTATGATGTACCGGGTTAGCAATCATGTAATGTATTGTGTAGTTGCATTTGTAAACAAGTTGTGATCGTTTCACAAACAAAATAATTGGGCTATAGTTTATTTGATGATGATATGTATAAAAATTCATCAAGTAAACCAACTACAAATATTTTACATTAAATAATGCCGATGTATTTGCATAACTGTTAACCAAACCTTCTTCTGAAACAAACAGACATTCCATAGTTGTTATACTTTCTATTATATCTATAGAAAAATGGTCTTTAACCTCTATCAAAGTACGTCTACATGGTAGTAAGGGTAATAATCTTGATAATCTGCCACTACCTGTCTCCATCACCTTCCTGTTGTATGGCAGGTCAATAGAAAGATAATGATGCAATAATGCTCTGTTTGAATCAAGTCGAAACCATATACGCACTATAAAACATCTTAGAATTATAATTGTTGATGTTGATTACAAGTAAGGTCTACTACCTCTACGATGATGACGATGTTGCGTATAACTATGACATGACAACAATCAATCAATCCTATAATGTACAAAATGCTAATTAGAATGGATGAGGATCTATTTTTTGTTGCTAGTCTTTTTGGATAATATCTGTTTCAACCAAAATATGATACGCCATTAGACTAGCTTTATTTGTGATGAATGAAATAATTATGATCCTGGACTCTATTAATTTTCCTATTTGAAAATATTAAGTTATACTTTGTACTAATATGTTGTTTATTGCGGTATTTTTAGTTAGTTTTTCCACTACGCGTGTTAGTTCTTCCAGTGTTGTATCGATTATAATCTTAACATTAGTACCAATCAATTCTATGTCTTTTTTTTGCCTTTCATTACTTTCTTTTATTGCCAATCCTCCTAAAAGAATAGGTATTCTAAATTTCATATTTATATTTTTGATTAATCGTTTGGATGATTCGAGATTATCTTTAAGAGTTACGGAAATCATTATTAGTGACGGATTTATTTCTTTGATGTATTTTAAAATAGATTCTGTAGGTGCTGATGGTGAAATATTATGTACTTTATATCCTTTTTGCAAAAATATCGATCCTATTATATTACATGCAATGTTATGGAGTTCCCCATCGGGTGTACATAACAGAATATCGGGTTTATTTTTGTTTTTTAGATGTGATTCATTAATTCTGTATATTGTTTCATTTGCTGTGTTGCTGCATACATGCTCAGATGCCACATCGAGTTCATTTTGTTCCCATAGTTGTCCTATTTCATATAATACTTGTTTTAGGATATCATCATAAAATTCAGAAAGACTGAATTCTTTTTCGTATGTTTTAATTATTCTTAAAATTTGTTCTACTTCTCTATTTTTTAAAGCATTATAATACTTGTTTTTTTAAATCTTCACTTAATAATATTGTTTTTGAATTATTTTTAGTTTTTGAATTCAATGTTGATAATATACGAGAATTATTTTTGTATTCTTGAGGTATGCTTTCAATAGTTACATCGGAAGCCTTGCCAAGATATTTAATTGTGTGTTGGGTCGAGGTTTTTCGATACGGATCCCATTTACTTTGAACCAAATAAAGATAGTCTATATCTTTAACCTTTTTAACCCTTAAAAATGCCATAATTAAAATCTGTTTTCTAAGATATTAACATGGTGCTAATTAATCTACTAGTGCCAACCCTGAAAACTCTGTTACTTTGTTTATTAAGAATCTGAATATCATGGGTTCTACCGTTTGTAGTTATTGGATTTTTTAATATGTTTTTATTTCTTTAATAAATATGGAATTTGAAAATATTTTTTATTCTTTTGCTCTATTTTGTTCTTATCCCGTATATCTTGCTTTCAAGTTTATTATTCTTCAATTATTGATTCTTGCCTTGTTAAATATATTGTGAGATGAAATTATTGTAAATGCTGCAATTATTATACCTATTATATTTCTCCATGTTTCGTTTGCATTTGGATTACTTACTATCAATGAATGACCTGATATAATATAGTAATTATCCGAAACCCAAAATACCAGGGTTGCCCAGCCGATTATTCCAGCAACTAGCGCTCCTAATCTTGCTCCATATCTTATGAAGTAAATTGAAACAATTATAGATAAATACCAAAGTACTGCTACAACCAACCAAAATGGTTTTAGAAATACTTGTCTGCTGTCAAGGAAATAATAACTAGTGCCTATAACTAGTAATACAACAAGAGAAACTAAAAGAATTTTATAATTTAGTGAAAATGAGGTTCTTTCTTTTTTCATTTGTTTTATATTTAATTTTTTGTATTTGTTCTCTTCTTTTAAACAATATTCTATTGATTCTTTGAGTGTTTTTAATTTTAAGGGAATAATTTTCTCGATAGAATGATCTTTTACGACTGATTCATGCTTTAGACTTTCCACAAGCGGTCTTGCAAGAGATGCTTCAACTGGTGTTACTAAATCCACCCAATATGATGATAACTTGGTTGTCAATACTGGTATCGTTATAATCTTGATGGATTTGTTTATGGATTTAGCATATATTTTCATCATGTCTAAATAAGTTAAAATTTCTGGACCTCCAATGTCATATTCTTTTCCTTGGGTTTCATCTATTTCAATTGATTGAGCAAGATAATTTATTACATCATCGATAAAAATTGGTTGGCATTTTGTAATAACCCATTTTGGGCAAATCATTACGGGCAATCTCTCGACTAAATATCTTAGCATTTCAAAAGAGCTTCCTCCACTTCCTAGAATAACCGCTGCTCGAAAAATGGTTACCTTGGCCTTTGATTTTCCAAGTATTTCTCCTACATGCTTCCTGCTTTGCATGTGTTGGGATACTTTGTCATCTTTTGCCTGAATTAAACCTCCAAGATAAATAATTCTTTTAACATTGCATTGGGTGGCTGCACGCATGAAATTTTCTGCGACTGTTTTTTCTTTCTCAGAGAATTTTTTCCAATTCTTTGTAGAGCCTTCCATCGAATGAACAAGATAGTATGCTATGTCTACTTCCTCTAACGCTTTCAAACAATCATTATAACTAGATAAATCTCCTTCTACTATCTCTATATCTTTTTCATCCATTTTTAGATTGGCTATTGATTTTTTATTTCTAGTTATACAACGAATATGATAAGGGTATTTTTTTGTATTTCTTTTATATGTTAAATTTTTGAGCAAATTACTCCCTATAAAGCCGCTACCTCCAGTTACTAGGATTGTTTTTTCTTTTATATTGTCTGACTTATTTGATGATTCTTCTCTCTTATATTCCATCTATTTATATACCATTAACATATTACAAATGGGTTCTGTAAAATTGAGATATTTTCTAATTGTTGTTAGGTTGTACCGATATATTCGACTATTGTAATAATGCTTTAACTTATCATTTTTCTGACTTGTGGAGAATAATTATCGAAGAATTCTATAATATTTGAAATATTGTTTACTATATCCATAATTCTTTTCTTACTCGTAAATCAAAAATTCGGATATAATATTCTCGCATAATTATACACATATCATAATTATATAGATTATCAATGATATTTTGTAATATTTACATTTTAACTTGCCGATTAAAATCAAGATGCTCCTTATTTTTAGAAATTTTTCTAATGATGCTTTTTATGCAAGAGATCTAATGTCCTAATACTACAACCCTGCAAAGTTGTGAATAGCAATTAGACCATCTGCAGAAAACAGCTATTTGCCATACTTTTCTAAAATATTATACAAAATGATTAACTCCGAATGTATTCTAATCGATGGATATGTGATACTAAAATTTTTCTACCTTTTTATTTCAAAAGCAATCCATACCAATGCTAATTCAGAACAATCTTGGTTAGAGTTTCATTTTTAATTTGCAAAAAATTCGGATCTTTATCTTCTTGGAAGATACTCTTCAGTTTTATGCTTTTTGAATCAAATTCCTAGTAGAGGAATGACTTTATTTTTTTTATAAAAAAAGATGCGGGTTTGGAATATTTCTTAATGGGGTGCATTGAAATTGATTGAAAAAAATATGCTATATATTTTGTTTTATTCTTCATAATATTATCTGTCGTAATAACTCTTGGCATAAGTCTAATATTTATCCTTAATTTTATAAATCTGACTACTGTTGTGTATATCGGATCTCTTGTGTAATTGAAACTAAACAGCTTTATGACCGTTAGTTTATCATCAACCTGTTCTCTCTTTGCTTACATACGAAATGTTATCTAAAAAACCATTGCTTCTTTTCAAATCATTTACCGTCTTACAGTTCAAGAACTTGACGATATTTATGATAAAGAGATAGCAAAAAAATACGAAAAACATGAGATACAGCGATTATCTAAAATAAAAGGTGGTAAAAATAGAGAACGAAAGTTTGGTGCGGGAGACCTTTCAAACTAGATGTAAAAAAATAGATTTCTCATGCTTTTAGTGATTATCGTCTTTACATAATATACACGTTAGCTGGATTTTTATTTGACCTTGATCAGATTACTAACTGCGGAAATATCCAAAAGATTGAAAGTTTGATAAGAAAGTGCGTACCAATTCCACAGAAAACATACAATCGTTAAGTTAACCGCAATGTAAACGATATGTTATATCTTCTTGTAAATTAGTTGTGTTTGTTTTGTCATCATAACACCTTTAGCTTACTATAGTAATTTATGATTATGAGGTGCTTTGCTGCATGATTCGAAACACAGTTAAAGATATACCTCATTCATAACAAAACCAATGAAATATGACTATTTGTGTTACATTCTTACCTCTAAAAAGTTAATGAAAAACGATTTACTGAATCATGCAACAAAGCAGTTTTTATCTTATAATTACATGATTTGAATCTGTAATGGATTTAAAAAGGATTAACATGCTAGTTTTCTTTGGTGGCCTATCTTGAGATCTCACATAATTAGTAACATTAGAATAGCGTCTAAAAAGTTGGTATATCTTAATCTAAATTCGCAAAGTAAAATAAAAATATTAAAACAAATTATCGAGTATATGTAAAATTTTGATATATATCTAATTACACGAGATCTTTGTATTAAGAAAGACGATATTAGAGGAACGCTTTGAATATTAAAAGTTAAAGGGAAAATATTTATAATTAAATTTTTTTTGTTAATTGATTTTTTTTAGTTGATATCTTTTATTTTAAGACAAAGTGATGTGCTAATTGTTAGATGTATGTTTGGGTTAATAATGATAAGTTTTTTCGAAAATATGGAAAAAAGGTGGTTGGGATTATTGTCCAAATGGAGGCGGTAAATCTGTTCCTGCATATGTATCGGCAGCATTTGGATCTTTATCGTTCTGTGGTTCTTCTGTAAATATAAATTGACTATATGTATATGGATTAACCATGTTTTCTGTAAATTGTAAATGTCCTTTTTCATATTGACCTAAACTTAATTTATAATTGGAGCCTCCTGCATCAACAAGCCATCCTTCAAATACTTTATCTTGTTTTGGGTGTGCTGTAACAGTTGATGATATCGTTACTTTATTTCCTGTTGCATCAATGGTTACTGTTCCTAATTTCTCAGGACCGAATCCTGGTCCTGGATTTTTAGCTTTATGTATATCTAATGTAATTGGTGCAGCATAGATTGAATGAAATCCCGCTGTTAATAAAAACAGAAATGCAGTAGATATTCCAAATAATGCTATTTTTTTTGAAATCATTGAATAGATTTGTAGTACAGCGTATAAATGTTTTTTTAATAATGTTTTTAATCTATATTATCAATCAAGTCTAAATATACTCAATTACATATTTTTTGGGTAATTGATATAACATATGATACCTGACTTAAACAATCGTCTAAACTTCAAATCCTGGGGAAACATGGAAATCCACTCTTTTTAGCATTTTATATCTAGCAAATATTTTGTATCTAACGATGAATAGAAACTTGTAACCTCATTTGTTGTCTTCAAAAGTATTTCCAAGATAGTTTATTTTAAGATGTGATTTAAAATCTATTTTAGTAATTGATCTCTTGCATAATTATTCATTGTATCTCTAGAATGTATATGTCCATATATTCTTGCATAATTAGAAACAATCTGCACTTTTTAATATAATACTTATTCAGTTTCTATAAACACTGGTTCATTATTCTATGGTTTACCAGTCCTGCAACTATATCTGACACTTTATCGTACTTTCTTAATCTATTTCTGAATATATCACTCTGTATTCTGTACTTTTTCAGGCGACATATGGTATGTTCTATCACTATTCTTTTTTTGGAATGAATTTTGTTGTACTCTTTTTCTTCTTGTGACAACTCACTATTTCTTTTCTTTTTGTATGGCAGTACGGATAGTTGTTCTGGGAAATCCTTTTCTACACCAAGATATCCTAGATCAATTACATTAACAACCTGTTTTGGAGTGACAGGATGATTATTCTTATATATTGAATATATAATCATGCCTTCTTCCTTTCTTATGACCTAATTTGTGAATGATATAGCCCGGGTTATTAACCATAAGCTGATTCTTTACCGTATGTCTTTTCTTCTTGCCCGAATAGTACATTTTTCTTCTATCTTTATCTACAGGTCTTGGTATCTGCCGCTGTTCTGTGGAATCTGTAAAAGCCAAAAGACCTGGAAAATATTTTTCAACTTCTTCTTGGGTTTGAATTCTCTTTGTAATGTTGTATATCTTCTGAGGAATTGGTACACATTGTCTTACCATATTCAATCTTTTGAATATCCCTGCAGACGTTGCTCATCTAAATCAAATAGAAATCCAGCTAACGTGTATGTAATGTAAAGACGATAGTACACTAAAAGCATCAAAAATCTATTTTTAACATCTAGCTTGAAATGTCTTCCAGCACCAAACTTTCGTTCTCTGTTTTTACTATCTTTTCTTTTGGATAAACGCTTGATCATGTTTTTTATATTTTTTTATTATCTTTATCATTAATATCATCAAATTCTTGAACTGTAAGGCTGGTAAATGACTTGAATAGCAATGGCTTTTTGGATAACCTATCGTATGAAAGCAACGAAAGAACATGTTGATACAGAAATAATGATCATAAAGCTGTTTGTAAGCAATTACGCAAGAGATCTATTTTTTTAAATCATTTCTATCTTTTTGCTATCCAATAGTGGATTATTTATAAAATCATTTCTTTTATATCATTCATAGGAATTATAATAAATAATTACAAAAAGATGACAAATAGATTTGAAAAACATTAGATTGATGTTTATGCAAAAGAAATGTTAGGACAGAAAGACGATTTAACCTAATTACAAAAAATCGATTTTAATTTACTTACATGTTATTCTCTTTACAACCTATATATTAGATCTATTGCATAATTAGACACGTAACAAAATTTTATAGATTATCAATGATATTTTGTAATATTTACATTTTAACTTGCGGATTACGATCAAGATGTATTGTATTCTTAGAAATTTTTCTAATGGTGTTAATTATGCAAGAGATCTAAGGTTCAAAATATAAGATGTTGGAGAGTAATCTCCGATCTTTGTGGTCTTTAAGTCGTGCATAAAACAACAGGTGTCCATAGAAGAAAAGATTATGAGAGTGAGAAGGATGTATTATTTTTATTCAAGAAAAAAGGGGTATGTATTATAAAGAATTCACTTTCACATACCAATCCATGTTTTACCATTCATAAATAAAACTGTAAAAAGAAATGAAGAATGATTATAACCTTTAAAAAAAGGTCATTTTATTACTTCGAATTTAGTGGTAAATGGGCAGATAAAATATGGATTTGTTTGAAGAAGAAAAAGATTTAATCTTGGCCATTTTAAAAATGAATTGGTATTATAGATATTATCTAGAAAATGAAAAATATCGAGATGTTGTGTTATATGTTTAGAAATAAACCATAAAAGTATAAGATATCAAATATAGTATCGAGATCGATATACTATATACCAATGGAATAATTTTTTATTTTTATTGACCTAGGATTTTATTTTGTATTATTTTAATCAAGTAAAGTCTAATAATGATGATAATTTATTTATCTATATTTAGTTAGATGAATGATAAAAACAAAATTAAGATTATGATTGTTGAAGATGAATATGATCTTTTAAATCTTTATAAAGATTTTTTAAAAAATAAGGGGTACACTGTATTGGTTACTAATACTACTGCTACCTATATTATGGATGACTATTTAGAGTTTAAACCCGATCTTATAATTATTGATTACAGGTTGCCTGGTGAGAAAAATGGTATTGATGCTGCAAAAGAAATTTTACTGAAGTATCCCTCTACTTCTATATTGTTGACTACTGCTTATGATTCTATTAGGAACATCTTCGATAGTGAAGAAATATTTAAGAATAAAAAAATTGCATTAGTAATAAAACCAATAAAATTATTTGTATTAAATAAATTAATCCAGGAACTAATTAATAGGTCAGTTGGTCATTGATTTTATATATTGAAAATAGATAAATTAATTCCATGAAAGAAATTCCTATTCTTCATTATTACTTTGAAATATATTGAAAAAATTGCTTATATGTAGTTTATTTCGCAGTTATAAATGACTATTTATATAATTATTTTAATTTGATGTTATTTTTGTGCTTTCAATAGTGATACTAAGGTCGTCTATATCTGTACAAATATTATTTAACTCTGATAGACGTTTCCTTAAGGTAATGATATTGATATTTGCAGAGTCTGCAATTTTCGATTGAGATATTTTTTCTTTATTTTTTTTGCATATTATATATAAAATTGCTGCCGCTATTGATAAAGGATCTTTACCAACGAAAATTTCATTTTTCCTTATTGATAAAAGCATATCCAAGGCTTTTCTTGTAGTTATTTCGCTAATTTGGGATTCATTAGCTATTTTATGCAAGAATAACATTGGATCGATTTGTCTATAGGTAATCTTAAATTCACGAGAAAGAAGGCGATAACATCTGGCAGCAAATATTTCATTTCCATTTACTATTTTACATATTTCTGTTAAAGTTCTCGGTAAATTAATTTTTTTACATGTAACATAGACACACGCTACTATCATCTCTTTTATCGAACGACCTTTGATCAAACCTATTTCTAATGCCTTTCGATAGTAAGAAAAAGCTCTTCAATACAAACATGTGGAAGGTGGATTTTATCCTTTAAACGATTTAACATATCAATGGCTATCTTTAAATTTCTTTTTTCATTGGAATAACTAACAATTTTATTTAAAAATTCAATTTTAGAATGTTCGATTTTGTTAGTTGACCATTCTTTTGTTTTAAATTTATATGAGTTAGATATTGAAGTAGATATTCCTTGATCATATAATGTAAGTGAATAAGGTAAAACAGTATTTGTATCATTTTTATTCTTAGGATACTCATTTTGTAATTCTGTATCCATTATTTTATCTTTTATAACTATGCCACATAGATTGCAAATTTTTTCTCCATTTTCATAATCATATATGATTGAATGTTTATGAGATATATTTTGAGAAATAAGGCTTGCTTGCTGTAGATAGCTTTTCATTATAGTATGAAATAGTAATAGAGAGTCTTTAAGGTAATGTTTACAATTTCTGTTATTTGATCAATTGAGTTACAACAAGTTACAAATAGTTACAGATTTAAGCTATTGTGATGTATGTATAATTATTGACAACATTATCCTCCGAGACTTCCCATGTTTCTTCTGTGAGATCTTTTCGAATAGATAAAGGCTTTGCTAATATTCTACAACATGAAGCCGATCGAATGGGGATATCTGTTAATGCAATGATGAATTCTATTCTCAAACAATATACCGAATTCACTAGATTTCAATCAAAACTAGATATGATAGTAATAAATCGGACAATATTTAAGAGTGTATTAAAGTGCATAGACGAAAATCAAGCCTATGATCTTGGATTAGATCTTGGTAGAGAATTACCAAATGATACTATTTTATTCTGGAAAAAACATATCTCTATTGAATCTATTATTGAATATATTGAAAAAATAATATGTATTTATGGGAAAATTGGAACCTATGATGAGGTAACTGAATCCCGCAATAGAATAATTGTAATTAGGCATCGATTAGGTTTGAATGGCTCAAAATTTTTACTGGGATTTTTAAAATCCTTATTTAAAAATACGTTAGATTTGGATTGCGATATACAAATTACAGATCATTCTATAAAAATTCAATTGCAAATTTTGGGTGAATGATATGCTGTTTTTATCATAATTATGAATCTCCTAATATTTTTATATGTGATTTACTATTTTATATAATATTATATAATGATGGTGATTTATTGCATGATTCCTTCCTTCCAAATACATTTAGCTAAAATTAACTAACAAAACATATGAAATGATACGTCTACAACCAATCTCTAGTTAGACGAGGTAAAGTTCTGCCAGGGTTTGATGTTATCGGCAACTGGGATACTGAATTAAAAGAGATGAACAAAGACAAGGTTGGATTAGAAGCCATTTCATTATCTTAATACCTTTCTTCTTTTACTTGGATATGCCAAAGTATACTTTCATTTGTCATTTAGACAAGCAGAAGGTATTGCACAAGGCCATGCTAAAGGAAAAGTACCTTCCATTCCTGATTACACTACAATAAATAGAAGAATAAACAGGTTAGACATCAAGATAAAAGATACAGATAGCAAGGAATTTGAAATGACTATCATTATCATTGCAATAGACAGTACAGAATCAAGATTCTCAACAGAGGTCAGTGGATGCAAGATAAATGGAATGTGAAAAAGAAAAGATATTTAAAAATACATGTGGCAGTAAACATCAAGAACAAGAAAATTCTTTCGATGAAAGTCACTGAAGAGCATGAACATGATAGTAAAGCTGTACCAGAATTGGTGGATGGTATTATAAAATCAAATAAAATAATAGTACAAATTATCTGCTGGCAGTGCTTATGACGGCAATAATGTTTTTGGATGTCTGGTGAATAATGGAATTTTGCCTTGTATTAAAGTAAGAAAGAATGCTAAAGTTCGATTGAAAAAAGGACATATCCTTAAATCTATCAGTTATAGCCCAGAAATATGATTTACAAGAATGGAAGGATAGCGAAAGATAGGTCCAAAGTTGGATTGTAGAATTGTGTTCTCTTCTATAAAGAGAACGTTTGGAGAAGTATTTTCACTCTGTAAAGTTTGAAAAGATGGTGAAAAAATTGATTTTGAAAGCATCGCTATTCAACAAACTTGCAGCTTTTTAGAAGATATCTTGTTTATTGTTAAATTTAGGAATCATGCAACAGAGTGGTGATGAAGTTAAAAAATTTAGAATTGTATAGGGATAAAAACTTTGTTAAACTAGTCTAAACAATGAAATTAAATTTTAGTATGCAAAATATACGATAGCAATATTTACTATTTTGGGAATCTCTGCACTGCTTTATACATCAAGTTTTATGCAATACGGAATAGCACAAAACAAATCTAGTAGTACTGCTGCTAGTTCAAAACCAAAAGATATTGGAACCGCGCAACAACTGAAAAGTTTAACACAGGGAAACCAGCAAATGCTTGCCAACAATTCTAAAATATCCAATAGCTCGGTATCAAGCATGGGAAAAGAAAGCCAAACACCTGCGCCAACCCAAGGCAAACCTGCACCAAAAAGCCAACCTACTCCTACCGCAAGCCAATCTGCTGGACAAAATCAATCTGCTGGACAAAACCAATCTGCTGGACAAAAAATCTGCTGGACAAAACCAATCTGCTGGACAAAATCAATCTGCTGGACAAAATCAATCTGCTGGACAAAACCAATCTGCTGGACAAAATCAATCTGCTGGACAAAATCAATCTGCTGGACAAAATCAATCTGCTAAGAGTATGGACCATTAGATCAATTAAGTAAAATGGTAGGCAGTTTAGTAGGCGGAAAGAAATAGAGATATATTAATACAGAAAAATAATACTTCAAGTATTATTAATCCTTTAAACAGATAATTTTTATTCTTTTGGTAAATTCTTTAGTAATTTTTAACCTTTAAGTATGATACTGTTATAAATAAATTTTAAATGCTTAAATATTTGACAACTAAAATTTTTGGTTTAGAAGGACATAGTTGTAGATAATTTTGATGAACTAATTTTACCTTTTATCCGTAAGGAATTTAAATGATTATTTCTTGTAGAAATATGATGAGATACACTCCTATATTACTACTTTCTGTACTTTCGGTATTATTAATACCACTTCTACAAACTGCACATGCACAAAACCCGTTAGATCAATTAATCGGTGGAATAAAAAATTTAACCAGTGGTGCAAGTAAAGCTGTGAATAATACTGCAAGCCAAGCTGGACAATCTGCAAACAAAGCAGCAAACAATGCTAGCCAATCTATGAATAATACTGCAAGCCAAGCTGGACAATCTACAAACAAAGCAGCAAACAATGCTAGCCAATCTATGAATAATACTGCAAGCCAAGCTGGACAATCTACAAACAAAGCAGCAAACAATGCTAGCCAATCTATGAATAATACTGCAAGCCAAACTGGACAATCTGCAAACAAAGCAGCAAACAATGCTAGCCAATCTACAAGCAAAGGTACTAATACATCTACTATACAATCTAACGCTGCATCATACCCCGGTAATGCTTCAAATAGCGGAAACAATAATCTAACTAAAAATAGCCCTATTGGCGAATCTTTATCAAATACTACAAAAACTGTAAGTAATGCTGTGGGAAAAGGCATTTCTAGTATTTTGAACCTGGGAAATAATACTGCAAAATAATCTAAAAGGCCATAAATGGAAATTACAAAGCAAATACTAATAACCTTTTTTTATCTTGAAATTTCGATTTTATTTGTTTAGCTATTATGAGAAAATTATTGTTTTACTGTTATAGATTATTTATTATACTTTGGATAGAGAATTTGAAGTAAGATACATCTTGTCATATGCTAATTGATAAAACGTAATCCGTTTCTTGTGCAGACGGATAATTTAATTTAATTTTTTTCTATAAATGTGCATTATATTTAATCATTATAAGGTTTTTCGCATATTACTTTCATCAATGATTTTCATCTAGAAGAAATTTGATATATTTATACATTTTAAAATTATGCTCAGGAGATATACCGTAAACTATTATATCTGTTAGTGAGATTGTTATATGCCGTCTTCATAAATAATTACGGTAAACCTGCTTTGTTGCATGATTCTTAAAATCTATAATCATATGATATATTCTATCTAAATTGATATCATCTTCTTATACAGTGGTGCTTTCAAAATCATTTCTTTTACCCATTTCTCAAACTTTACAAATTAAACATACTTTCTATCAAATTCTTCTCTTGTGATCTTTGATCTGTTAGGGTCATGAAGTAATTACAAATATTAGAATATTATTTTATTTTTGTGCTTCTATTTATGATTTTATAGGGCTGCCAATATTACTGGTTTTATCATCATCATTTTTGGATAATAATTCTAGATTTCTATACTTTGAGACTCTTTTTATATATGCATTATGGACATTATTACTGGTTTTATTCTTTTTTCTATTGATAACATATTTTGATACAAGATAAAATTCATCTTTAAATCCTGTGTAGTGCCAGTAGTATTTATTAACAATAGTGGATATTGCAAACCAAATTATTCTGTTTACATTAATGGAAAATAAAATTCCATTATGATATGAAATAAAAATACCGGTTATTGTTCCACTTATAAGATATGGTAGTTGACGTTTTAATGTTGATTTTAATATAGATTCCAAATCGATATCTACTTTTTATATATATGACATAGTTTATATGTTTCTGCATCAAGGTAATAGTTTATGCCAGTATAATATGAAAAATTATCGTCAGTTATTACAATATTTCATAAGTATCTATATAATCTATTGTAATTATTGGGCTCTGTTCACTGAATTGTTTTATCAGTACATTTTTATCTTATAATAATATAATTTTCTAATTTTTAGAATTTTTCCGGACTAAATCCAACTTAAATTTTACAAAATTATATTATTTTCCTTTAGACTTTTTCTACCGAGTGTTAAATACTATAAAACTTATTTCTTAAGTGAACCGAGCCTAAGCTGTATACCTGCTACTGCTGCAAAAGTATGTGAACTGGTCTCACCATGTACACCTTCACCAGCACCATTGTTTTTTTCTAAAAGTGCAGAATCATTACTATAGATGGTTGATCAAAATTAATTTGTGTCATATTTCCACAACATGGGAGATAAATAAAAATATTTTTTATTAATGCCAAAAAATGACAATAGAAAACAAAAATTATAAACTTTGCAATACCAATTAATCTGATGATTCTGATTTAATAACCGTTACCCAATTCCTCAGACTTAAGTTATTAAAAAAAGACCATTATATTTATCCAGGTTTGGAGAAAAACATTATTGAAGGAATAATATAATATGTCAAATATATGACAGAAGATTTTGATGATTATTTTTCATGTAGGAAAAAGATATGTAAATTAAAACATGTTACAGAACTGGTTGAATCTTTTTGCAGATCATTATCACAAAGAATAGATCTCTTGCATAATTAGAAACAATCTACACTTTCTATTACGATTCTTATATCAGTTTCTATCAACACTGGTTCATTATTCTATAGTTTACCAGTCCTGCAACTATATCTGATATTCTATCGTACTTTCTTAATCTGTTTCTGAATATATCACTCATGTATTCTGTACTTTTTCAATCTGCTGATAGTATGCTCTATCACTATTCTCTTTTTAGAATGAATTTTGTTGTAATCTTTTTCTTCTTGCAGATAAATCTTTGGTTTCTTTTCTTTTTATACGGTAATGATGATAGTTGTTCTGGAAAATCCTTTTCTACTCCAAGGTATCCCAGATCATATACATTTACAACATCTTTGGGAGTGACAGGATGATTCTTTTTATATGATGTTATAATCATGCCTTCTTCCTTTCTTATGATCTAATTTGTGAATGATATAACCCTGGTTATTAACCACAAGCTGATTCTTTACAGTATGTCTTTTCTTCTTGCCTGAATAGTACATCTTTCTTCTATCTCTTATCTTCAGGTCTTGGAATTTGCTGTTCAGTACAATCTGTAAAAGCAATAAAGCCTGGAAAATATTGTTCGACTTCCTCTGGGTGTTTTTAGCCTCTTTGTTATTTTATATGTTTTCTGTGGAATTGGTACGCATTGTCTTATCAATCTTTCAATCTTTTGTATGTCTCTACAGACGTTGCTCTGATCTAAATCAAAGAGAAAGCCTGTTAATGTGTAGGTGATGTAAAGACGATAATATACTAAAAGCATGAGAAATCTATTTTTTACATCTAGTTTGAAATGTCTTCCTGCAGCACCTATTTTCTTTCTCTATTGTCTTTTCTTTTGGATAAACGCTTGTATCTCATGTTTATGATATCTTTTTATTATCTCTTTTTCGTAAATATTATCAAATTCTTTTACTGTAAGTCCTGTAAATGATTTGAAAAGTAATGGTTTTTTGGATAATCTCTCGTATGAAAGCAAAGAAAGAACAGATTGATGAAGAACTAATGGTCATAAAGCTGTTTAGCAAGTAATTATGCAAGAGATCTAATATACATCAATTCTAGAATTGATATTTTTATGATTATCAATAAGATGATGATTCATAATCAGTTGGATTATAAATAATATGAATTGTTCTGTTTTATTAAATTGTAGTAAATATCCGTAATTTAATATTATACTTGAGTATAAATTCGAAAAGCAGTATAGATATTTTTATGGGTAATGTAATTCGGATTTGGTGTCTCGTGTATCTTTTCACCATTTATTACATGTGAATCAATCCTATCAAATACATTTATCTAAACCTGCTGTTATTCTCATTCAAAGAAATAGCTTAATCCAATCTTTTCTCCTTGTAACTAGTTCATTTCTTTTAATATTTTCACAAATTACAGATTATATTAGAACAATCAACAATATCAGTTGAAATCTTAATCGTCAATAAACTTAATTACAATCATGTGGATTATCCCTTCAAAAATGGTTATATGACATTTTATATTCAAAACTTAAGGAATCACATGAATTGCAAAATAGAGTTGTTCATCTGTAACGCTCCTCTAATATTCAAATTATAACTGAACTCTTGCAAATGTTGATTATCAAACTTGATGATAATCCAAAATATCATTTTAAAATTCCTTATTACTATTTTTCTGATTAAAATATAAAATTGATTTACTGGATATATGATATGATTTAAAGAATTGTTATCTCACTGTCATCTATTGTATAGAAGAATAAAGGAAGAGGAATTGATATAAAAAGATATAGCAGATTTTTTGAAAACTAGCACAACCTCATTAGATAAAGTAAAAATTATGGTATGTATATAATAAATCTCTAAAAAATGATGTATTCACAAAATTATTAAAACATAGAAAATGATATCGATATAAATAACAAAAAGAATTAGTAATGTGATCGAGCCTATTCTATTTATAAATAATTTAATAATTAGATACTTTTTCGTAACATCTGCACTTCATTATGTAAAAACTTTTAATTTTAACTTACTATACAGTGGTAATACCAATTAAGGATTCAGATTATCATGCAAAAGTTAATGGCATGTTCAAAAATATTAGTCATTTTCTATATCTATTCATAGTAAATTAGAACAGTTTTTAGAATTCCGTCGATAGAATAATTATTTAAAATTATGGATAAATATCCACATAAGAAATTTTAAATCTATTATCTTAATCTAGATCTGACGAAGAGTTAACAGAACTACTAGATGGTTATATATTGATTATCGAATCAGTAATAGTTTGTCATCGGTTGTAGCCTTTCTTCTTAATTCTTCATTCATATGCGTATATGTAATAGGTCATGTTTGTTCTAACAAATTGTTCTTGCATTGTACTAATATATCTTTGGATCGCCTATTCATTTTACAATACCATTAACCGCATGTCAAACAATGGATCTGATATAAACTAAAATATATTTTATCTGAGCAATTGACATTAATTCCATAATCCAGTATTTATCCTCATCGTATTTTCATATAGTAGATCTCTTGCATAATTAGAAACAATCTATATCTTCTAGTATGATATTATATTTAGTTTCTATAAACCTTGGTTCATTATTCTATAGTTTATCAAACCTGCTACTATATCTGATATTCTATCATACTTTCTTAATCTATTTCTAAATATATCACTCATAATCCTATACTTTTTTAATCTGCAGATTGTATGTTCCATTACTATCCTCTTTTTTGAATGGATTTTGTTATACTCTTTTTCTTCCTCAGATATCTCTGGTTGGTTTTTCTTCTTTTTATATGGTAAGGCGGATAGTTGCTCCGGATAATCTTTTTCTACACCGCCAAGATACCCAGATCAACTACATTAACAACCTGTTTTGGAGTAACAGGATGATTCTTCTTGTAAACATCATAGTCATGTCTATTTCCTTTCTTATGATGATTTGCTTTATGGAGAATATAATCATCTTTGTTAACCATAATCTGATTCTTTATAGTATGTCTTTTCTTCTTTCCTGAATAGAATATCTTCTTTCTTTTATTCTTATCAACAGGTCTTGGTATCTGCTGTTCAGTGCAATCTATAAAAGCAAGAAAGCCTAGAAAATATTTCTCTACCTCTTCAGGTGTTTTTAGCCTCTTTGTTTTGCAGTATGTCTTCTGTGGAATTGGCAAACATTTTCTAATTAAACTTTCAATCTTTTGGATATTTCTGCAGATATTACTTTGATCAAGGTCAAATAAAAAGCAGCCAAAGTGTAAGTGATATAGAGACGATAATATACCAAAAGCATAAAAAATCTATTTTTTACATCTAGTTTGAATGGTCTACCTGCACCAAACTCTATGTTCTCTTTTTATATTTTCTTTTCGTTTGTATGATATCCGCTTGATCTCGTGTTTTTCATATCTTGTTAGTATCTCTTTATCGTAAATATCATCAAATTCTGATATGGTTAGGCCAGTGAAGGATTTGAAAAATAATGGTTTTTTGGATAGCATCTCGTACGAAATCAAAGAGAGAACAGTTAATGAAGAACTTCAGGTCATAAAGCTGTTTGCGAGTAATTATGCAAGAGATATTTTGTATAAAATATGCTATATTTGATTATAATAGTTGACATTAATGTTTAAAAATATAATCATGATATAATATCTAATGTTTGGTAATATTTCACTTACGAGTGTTCTTATTATATTAATTATTTTAATAATTGTGATTCTCATTATCCATTTTCTAGCACCATTAATACTGTTGTTAATATTGGCCGGAATAGGTTATTTTATCTATCAAAGATATTATAGAAAAAATAAGTGGTAAATTTTAATTAATGTTTTTAAATTAAAATATTGATTTATGTTGGAAATCAAAATTGATGCCATTAATAACCTATAAAAATGAAAATTAATCAATTTGAATAAATATGGAATTTATTTAATTTATTATTAATATTATTTAAAAAAAGTATCGATTAGATCTTTTTAATGAGGTTATTTTTACTCTAATTTTTTTCAAGTTTTAATTCATTCGTATGTTTTCTTTTGCTTATTTATTATTATTTTATTATGTGATTTATAATTAATCGGTATATCGATATTTTACTAATAAATTGTTTGATATTATCAATATTCGATATTATTACTTGATCGCCTTTAGAGTGTTAAATTTCTCATGGGAATACCTATGAAAAACAAAAAAAATGTATAAGCGCCCGGGCCGGGATTCGAACCCGGGTCGAAGGAGTGACAGTCCCCCATACTGGACCGGACTTTACAATGCAAACAATTGCATTTCTATACTACCCGGGCACTTCAAAATTATTGTTTTATAAAACCAATTAAAATGTTTTGATTTTTTATTTAAATTGATTTGTTTTTACAATGATTAATTATTAATTAAAATAGTAAGTTTTATCAATTTTTAACAAGTTTAAATTAAAGTTTCTATGAAATTTAATTTATGCTAGGTGAGGCTGATGATGACTTTCAATCTGTATTTTTTGAACTTGCAGGAGATTCTAAGGCTATACATGTTAATGAAATTGTCGTCAAAACCTTATCGTTTATCTCAACTAGCAAATGATTTAAATGCGACCATGCAGGAATCTCATCGAAATATCAATAGGTTAATTGATTCACGGCTGGTAAAAAAGACTGGAGAAGGTGAATTGTTATTGACCCCTTATGGAGAAATTATTGTATCCTTAATCCCAAACTTTCATTTTCCTTTCATTCATAAAGAATATTTTCAAGAACACACTTTGAGTAATCTTCCATTAAAATTTATTCACAGAATAGGTTCTCTCAATAATTGTGAAGTAGTTGTAGGTGTAATGGCAGTACTTCAGCGTTGGAAAATGGTATATAATAATTCGCGCCTTTATATCAAGGAAATTATTTCTCAAGTCCCTATAGATCTAATCGAAACCATTGCAGAACGTATCAATAATAATGTAAAATTTTCTTATATTTTTCCTAATGATGTTGTAATTCCTAAAGGTAGAAATGAACTTTTAAAAAAACTTGGATGGACTAATATGATATTTAAAGGAATGGTTGAGCGTCGATTGGTTGATAAAGTTAGTATCTGTAACTATTTTTAATGAGAAAGAATCTTGTATTTCATTTCCCTACTTTAAAAGGAGATCCTGATCTAAATATCATGTTCTATAGTCAAGATGACTCATTTCATGAATGGTGTGAAGATTTTTTTAGTTATGAATGGATCCGTGCTAAACAATTTGATGAATCTAAATTGAGGCCAGAAATCTAACTATATTTTTTTAATATGGTATAAATCATCTTTTTATATTTGTTATAGTTTTTATACATATATGCCAGAAGCCTTTGTGCTAATGAATGCAGAATTGGGTAGTGAAGAATCAATTATAAATGAATTAAAAAAAATAGATCTAATTAAACATGTTTATCAAGTATATGGTGTATACGATATTGTGGCACTTGTAGAAGGTGAAACTATGGATAAAGTTAAAGAAACTATTACGTGGAACCTTAGGAAATTAAATGGGGTAAAGTCTACATTGACCATGATTGTTATGGAATAAAATTTTCTTTATTTAATTTGTTTGAACAACAGTAACTTTAATTTATATCTTCAATTTTCTAAATACACGTGCGATTATTTTCCAAAAAAGAAGGGAAAGATAATATAAAGAAAAAATGCAAGTATTGTGATATGGTATTTGAAAGTGATGAAAGATTAAGACGTCATATTAGAAAAGCCCATGATGAAAAAAATAGTGATATGCCAAATTTTAATCCTTTTGGAACATAATTTGTTATATTCTTCTATATTATTTTATCTATATATCGAACTGAGTTATTACCATGTTCCCAATTAATGATGATGCACCAAAAACTATTGGAAAACCGTTTGTTAATTACGGATTAATTGCTATAAATATTATCATTTTTATTTATGAAATAATCATAACATCTTATTTTTCTAATAGAGTGGCAACAATTGAATTATTTTCAAATTATGGTGCTGTTCCAAATCTTATTCTGTCTGGCCAAAATCTAACTTCGCTTTTTACCTCTATGTTCATGCATGGTAGTATAGCTCATTTGTTGGGCAATATGTTTTTTCTTTATGTTTTTGGGGATAATTTGGAAGGCCGTTTTGGTCACTATAAATATTTAATAATTTATTTGGTTTGGGGTATCATTGCTTCTTTTGCTCAGAGTATTTATGCAGTATCAACTGGTAGTGGAAACATTCCTGCTATAGGTGCATCAGGTGCAATATCTGGTGTTCTTGCTGCATATCTGGTTTTTTTCCCTCGTGCTAAAATCCAAACTATAATTTTTGCATTTTTTATTACTACAGTAAGAATACCTGCTTTGGCATTTATTCCTTTTTGGTTTATAATGCAATTAATTTTTGCATTAATTGGGCAATCAGGTGGTGTAGCATATCTTGCACATGTAGGTGGCTTTTTAGCTGGTGTTGGTACGGCGTATTTTTGGAAATTTTTTGGCCATTTGTTTAGCCGGCCTTTTGTTGACACGAAAATAAACAAAACAAGTACATTTCAACCTATGCAAGATATAGCAGGAGATAAAGATCCTTCTCCAGAAGTTATTAATGGAAATGGTTTTTTGGATGTAATTATCCATCTTCGTGGTATTGTTGAAATCTCTGATATCAAAACAAAATTAGATAATTTAACTAATGTTTTATCAATCAAAATACCAAATCTTGATAAAACTTATTTAGTTTCTCTTCCAAATCCTGAAAATTCTGTTTTGGATGTTTCATCTATTTCTGTTATCAATGGCATTATTAAAATTAGAATAAAGCGTGTCTCTTGAGTAATCTATTGATAAATGGATAGGAATGGGATATAAAATTCAAATAGATTTATAAGCTATATTTGTATATTTTTTATCATAATGTCGCAGCATCGACCTCCAAATATTGGTGGAGGAAAGATTTCTCGTAGGGATTTCTTGAAATTGCTTGCAGCTGCAGGAACTGTTATGACTTTTACTCCTTTTGTTGACTGGGGAAAGTTTTTACCGAATCCCCAAGAAGCTAGTGGTCAAAGAGCAAAAGTGGAATTACCTGATGGTTCACAAGCAAATGTAAAAACATTCAAGGTCAATTCCTCTCAAGCAGTTATTTATCCAAAAACTAATGATCCCGTATTAAATGGGGAATCATTTAGAACATGGCAATTCATACGATTACCTCCAGAATTAGGGGGTAATAAAAATGATCAGACAGCTTTCCGTATGTATAGTATGGTATGTTTGCATTTGTGGTGTCTATGGAAGTATTGGCCTGAAGATGGAAGAAAACGTGGTGAATGTCCTTGCCATGGATCGATGTACGATCCTATGACGGGTTTAGCTTTTGCTGGCCCTGCCTCCTTACAGGCGCCTCCATCAAATGTATTACCACGATTGGATTTGGAGGTAGATAATAACGGTGATGTTTGGATTAAACCTCCAAATTGGACCCCCTCAGGAAATGGTGTAGTAGGATATGGGCGCTACCTTACATAATCGAGATAATAGCCTTGTAAGGCTATTTAGGTGGATTTACGCAGGTGTAGACCGTACTATTTTTATGGGACTTAAATTTACATTTCCTGCCAAATTTGTAAGTCCTCTGGGATTTCTTGGAATGTTAACTTTTGTTACTTTTATTATTCTTGGTGTTACTGGAGCTCTCTTGATGTTATGGTACGAGCCAATTCTAAATAGGGCTTGGGATAGCGTTCATAAAATAAATGATACTATACCATATGGTTTTCATATGCGTAATATTCATTATCATGCTTCCAATGCAATGGTGATGCTGGCTATTTTGCATATGTACTATCAATTTTTCAGCGGCAGATACAAAATTCGAAATGAAATTCTTTGGGTATCCGGTGTACTTATTGGAGTTTTAACAATTCTTGAAGCTTTTACTGGATATGATATTATTTTCAGCGAGCGTGCAGAATTAGCTATTTCTATTGCTGCTTCATTGACAAATTCTATTCCTATTATAGGACCCGATATGATGCATGCATTTTTTGGAGCCGGGTTCCATGATTTTGTACTTAGATTCTATGCTTTTCATGTGTTCTTTTTACCAATTGTATTATTGGGATTGATGGTAGTCCATTTCCCTCGATTTTTGGTATTTGATGTTCCTATGGTTATGGCTGTATCCGGTGCTATAATGCTAACTGGTGGGGTATTTCCAGTAGATATGGGACTAAAGTTTGACCCTAATGTTCCGCCTGGTATAACGGTTCCTGAATGGTATCTTACTGGATTATATGCATTTTTGAGAAGCGGGTATGATAAATTTACAACAGGTGTAGCATGGCCAGGACTTTTCATTTTAACCCTCTTGATTATGCCGTTTATAGACAAATATAAAAAGTTCTCATGGAAAGATAGGCCAATAATAGCCGCATTGGGAATAACCAGTATCGCACAAATAATGGTAACTACATACTGGGGCTTTTATATTAATCCTGATATAACAAAGTCATTACTTGAACGATTGGTAATAGATCCTATTTTCCTCTATACAGTAATGGCTTTACTGGTTCCATTATCATTTGGGTTTACTTATATGATGATAAAAATTGCTAAAAATGCTGAAATGAATGCTAAAAATCAGAAGAAAACTGCCGAAAAAAGCGCAATACAGCTACCTGAAAAATGGCTTTATATAATATTTGTTTGTTTGATTGGATTCCAAGTCTATTTGAATATTGCAACATATTATGCGGTATTGAGCGGTATGAAAAACTTCTCATTATTCTTAGTTGGTATAATAATGCTTGTATTTGCGGGAATGTTTCATCTTTATAGATATGGTAAAAATCTTCCGAAATCAAATATCGAAGTTATATCTTCTAGAGGACCAACATCTGGTTTATCATCATTTGGAAATAAAATGCTTGGAAAAGATACTTTAAAGAAGGCAATACCTGCATCAACTGGCTCGAATGTTTCTTCATTGCCTGATAATTCTGGTAAAATGACAAAAGAAGAGCAATCTGTTGAACCTGAAATCAAAACATCATCCAAAGGTGCTTCCTCCTCTTCCTCTACCACCGACACCTCATCATCTACCTAATCATTTTTTATTTTGAGATAATAAATACAGAATATAGTTTATTAAAATTAAGAACCTTATTCAATTTTAAAAATAAACCTAATGTTGTTTTATTTAATTGTATGATATATTATTAAATTGCAATATCTTGATAGTTATTAAATAATAAAAATATTTATTATCTTTCGTATTTCTTTATATTTGATTGGAACAAGTTAAAAAATCTCAAATAGGTGGTATTAGTATTGTTAGTTTTATAGTGGTTGTAGTAGTTAGTTTATCCTATTATCAATTTGTATTCTTACCTGCCTATAATGCAAAACCTATAGTAGCAGATATCATTTTACATCCTCCTCAAATAACTAAAGTTACAATAATTCCTGGTTCATCTCAGCAATCACAAGCTAATAATTTTGAACCAAAGCAATTAACAGCTGCATTGGGTGTATCAAATAAATTTGTATGGACAAATACGGATTCAGTTCCTCATTCTGTTACTAGTGATAATAATTATGTAGATCCAACAAATGGAAAATTTAATTCTATATCAACTATTGGATTGATTCCTCCAAAGGGTACATATACTTTTACATTCACTCAACCTGGAGAATATTCATATCATTGTGAGCCTCATCCATGGATGCATGGCAAAATAACAGTCACAAAAAGCTTTAGTTAAGAATTTCTCTTACCTATTAATTTTAATAAATTTTACATCCGATGCAATTTCTTTATGCTCTTGGATTAATGTTACCCTAAATTTTACATTTGATTCGTTATTTCTAGGAACGTGATTTGTAAATGCTTTGAATTTTATTATTTTAGGATCTTTAATTTCTTTTTTAAAAATTGAAAGTCTTGCATATGGATGATTTATTTTTTTGTTATCTATCTCTATATAAGTAAAAACATCCGATGAATCTTCTATTTGAGAATTAATGCTTATGCTGTCGAATCTGCCAGCATAATTTATTATTATTCTTCCATCAATTTCTTTTTTTCCATCAATTTCTTTTTTTCCATCAATTTCTAAATCTATATTTTTATTTTCCATAGTTTATTTTTATTTAATTTTAATATTTTAATATTTTAATAGGATATATCATTATATCGAAAAAATGTAAAAAATTTCTTATTTCTATATTTATTTTTTTCACGTTTGTTTTACTTATACCTCATCCATTTTCTAGCAATTTCATCAAATACGAAAAGCATAGAATTTTCTTGGTTGTCTTCTGCTTTATTTCGAATCTTGTCATTTGTAGATTTGTTATTTGCTCTTTGTTCTTCTTTCAGTTTTTGAAATTCATATATTTCAACTATATTTTCTATTGCTATCTCTATCCTTTCTAATCCCTTAATAAAATCTAAATCATTTTTATGATTTAATAAAAATACTGTTTTTCTAAAAATGCTATATTCATCACCATCATCATTATTGGATTTATAAGCATCTGTAATTGTTATTTTGAATCTTAATCCTTTTTTCCCTCTTCTTTTTTTTATGTTCTTGATAATCTCTATTAAAAAAGTCCACTTCTCAATTGAAATAAAATCAAAAAAAGAGATTTTTTTATCTTTGATGAATTCGACTTCTAAAATACTTGCATATTCAAAATCATTATCGATGGTATTTTCATAAGTGGCATAATCTGAAAAAAGGTTATTTATAACTTCTGTTTCTCCTAGTGAAAGACCAGAATGGTCTATTATTATCTGAAACAATATGGTAAGTGTTATATTTCTTAAATTAAAAAAGATTAATAAAAAAAGGGTAAACCCATTTTTTTATTTTATTACCAGTGGTGTTTTTCGTCTGGTATCATGCCTATCTGCTCTGTCTGGAAATATTTTTCTAGTTCTTGTGTCCATTTTTCTTTTGCAGATTGACCACCAAGACCTTTTCTCCTTAACCAAAATGCAATCACAGAAAGCAAAAATACTGCAAATAACATTGTTCCAAATATGTATATCATTACATCATAAAAAAGTGGATCATATTGTGGACCAATTTGCAAACCTAAGTTACTACTTGTTTGAGAAAATATGCTTAACAAGCTCATTATAATATGAGCAAGAAAACTAAAATATATACATTTTGGTTTCTTTTTTGTAAAAGATGTTTAATATGTAATATTTATAAGATTATGAAAATAGGATAAATTATTTCTATCTTTTAGGTTTTTATGCTAATCTCCTCTTTGTTATTCATATATTTTTGTAACACTGAAGGGATTTTTATTGTTCCTTTTGTGGTCTGATAGTTTTCTATTATTGCTACGAGGGTTCTTTGTATAGCTACTAATGTGCTGTTAAGTGTATGAACAAGGGTAGTTTCTTCATTTGGATTATTTCTAAACCTTATTTTGAGACTTCTGGATTGATAATCAGTACAATTGGAACATGAGCAAATCTCTCTGTATGCATTCTGGGCCGGAAACCATGCTTCTATATCATAAGTCTTTGCGGAGACCTTTCCTAGATCGCCTGAACATAAAACTATTGTTCTAAACGGTATTTCTAGGGTTTCATAAAATTTTTCTGTCGTTGTTAGTAATTTCTCATGCTCTTTCCACGATTCTTTGGGATCAACAAAAACAAACTGTTCTACTTTTTCAAATTGATGTACTCTGAAAATACCTTTCATGTCTTTACCATGTGCACCTGCTTCTTTTCTAAAACATGGACTGATACCTGCATATCGCAGAGGTAGTTTTTTCCCATCTAAAATTTCATTCATGTGCATTGATGCTAGAGGATGCTCTGATGTACCTATCATGTACAAATCTTCATTTTCAATTTTGTAAATAGTTTCTTCAAAATCACTTAAGATCACTGCCCCTTCCATTGCTTCTTTTTTTATCATATATGGAGGTTGAACTACTGTATATTCTCTTTCCATCAAATAATCTATGGCAAAATTAGTTAAAGCCAATCCCAATTTCACTAGATCGTTTTTTAAAAAAAAGAACCGAGCTCCAGCTATTTTTCCAGCTCTTTCCAAATCTAGTATATCTAATTCATTTGATATTTCTATATGACTTTTTATATGTTGATCAGAATAGTTTTTATCCTTATTTTCTTGTATATTTTTTTTGTCATTATAGTCAATATTTAAGTTATTTAAGGATCTATTTTTATTGAAAATTTTAATTATCTTATTATCGTTTTCATCCATTCCAATAGGTATTGAATCATGGAAAAAATTTGGTATATTATATAATAATCTTTTATAATTTTCATCATTTATTTTAGTTTCATTTTCAAGTGTTTTTATTTTTTCACCAATTTTATTCATATCTTGGATTTCATTATTTGTCTCTATCCTGTTCCTTCTTTTTTCTGCTATCTCTTTGGCGATTAGATTTTTCTTATGATATAAACTTTGCAGTTCAATTATCAACTGACGTCTATTTTTATCTAATTTAAAAAGATCGTCTATGGGGAATTCCATATTTCTTTTAAATAGCATTTCTTTAATCGAATTTGGATTTTCTTTTAAGATCTTTGAATCAATCATTTTTTACCACATTTTTAATAATTCCTACGTGTTCCATTATTTCATCAACTGTGTTTAACATTGTACCCAAGTTATTCCCTTGTTCATTACTTGAAGTGAATTTTAATCTTAATAAAATTAAAGACTCGATCGCCTTCATATCTAGTTCTAGATTCTTTGGAAAATCTATGTTATCTGGAAATAATGAATCATAAATCACTTTTGATTCTTTCTGATCTTGACATTTTATTTCAATAGTGGCATCGATGTTAAGATTAGGAAATTTTTTCATTTACAATTATTTTTTTTATATTTGATAAAAAGTCTTCTAAATTACTATCTGAAATTTTCATTTCTACTTTGTTTCTCTCACTGCTTTGAACAATCTCTTTATCAAATGTTTGTTGAATTTTTTCCTTTATGTTATTTAAATCAAAATTACAAAACCTTGTTTTTATTATAATGAATCTATAATATCCATCCAAATCCGGTATTCTTAAACATATTAATCTGTCTGCAAAAGAAACTGATTTTTCTAGAAATGAAATAAAGGAACTTGCATTTTGTGTATTTAGAATTCCTTCGCCATTGATGAATATCGTTTCTTTATCATCATAAAACCTCCATTTTTCTCCAAATAATTGAGAACATGTTTTCTTTATTGAACTATTATATTTTACAACTATCTCATCAATTTCTTTTAATATTTCGCCTCTTTCCCCTAGGCATAAAGATAATGCTAATCCGTTTTTTTGTGTTTTTAAACATAATTCTATTGCTTTTCCAAAAGATCTTGCATTTTTTAAAAAACCTTCATTTTCTTCATTTATTAGGATATAACTATATCCAAATATTAGATCTTTAATTATTTTAATATTATTTACTTTTGAATTTTCTTGCAAGATATTTGACAATGGATTCATAAATACTGATAAACTCTTTTTCATTTAACTCATTAAATAGCTTTAGGTTTCCATCTTTGTTGATTGTCAGATGGACATCTCTGATTATTGTTGAACTTGCATCCTTGTTCCAAGTTATTTCTTTGATGTAGTGAATTATATTATTTTCTAAAATATTTGTTATTGGTGCTGTTTCTTTTTCAGAAATATCTAATCTTTTTTTTTGTTCTATTATGTTTAACTTTAAAGATATTTGTAAAATTTCATTATTTAAGCTTATTAGTGATTTACCTTCACCTACGTTTTGCTCTTTTGAAATGGCGGAAACTATTGGTAAATGTGATGTATTATTTGAATTTCTATCAAAATTTCTAACTAATAAATAAGCTAATCCTGCATGTACTTATTTCTGTCTGTCCGCTTATATTGTAAAGCCATGGATTTATTATATTTTCATATATATTACTATTTACTTTTGTAATTTCATCACTATTTATAAATAAAAAGTTGTTATGGTCTAATATTTTATTAATTTTGTCAATGATGTCCGAATTAAAATCTGTAAAAATATAATAATCGTGTTTTTCATGTATAATTTCGTCAATGGTTTTTTCAATTTTATCTAAAGAGCATCTTATTGTTGCATTTCCTTTATTATTGAAAATGGATTTTAGCAAAATAGATCCGCTTATTATTCCATCTACAGTGGAATTGGTAAAAATAAAAATATCTTTTTTTTGTTCTATTTCTTTTAATAATTTTTGACTTTTAATAAATAAATTGTTTTTTAGCTCTTTAGCCCCCATACTTTTATTCTAGTTTTGCAATTACTGATTTGTATTTCCAATTCTGTGGTATTTTTGAATTTTTCTTGTAATATCGGGATAATCTATGGATTTTAGATTCGATTAGTTCTAGTGATCTTACATTTCTTTTATCACTGTTATGATTGCTCAAATGTTTTTGTAATCCTAATGCTTTGCGAACAAGTCTTTCTAAATCTTCAGGCATGGTCTTGGTAATATTATTTTCTTCTAAAATCTGTGTTATGGTTTTTCCTAGTATTGGTTTTACTAGTGGAACTGCAAATTCATCTCTAAGCCTTAAACCAATTTCACTTGCAGTTAATCCATCCTTTCCAAAATCTACTATTTTTGATATTATTTCCTGATTTGCAATGGTCCAAGATGGTGCATTCTTGGAAGTGGGTCTATTGGTGTGGGATTTTCCATGTGTATGAGCATGAGTTCGCGCCATTTCTTTCTATTTAATATAAAAATTTACATATCTTAAATGTTATCATTTTAAATTGGCATAAAGGTTATATAATTCCTATTTGAGTAATTTTTAATATGAATAAGGCTCATTCTATGATAGCGGCTTTTTCATTGGTAATAGGCGCATTTTTAGTATTGCCAGCTCTTAATATTGCATTTGCACAGTATAGTGCTCCTGCAGGTTCAGGTGGTATAACCCTAGAAGAACAGCTTAAATTAGCAAAAGCAAAGATTACTAATGCTCAACAAGCGGGTGCTTATGGTTCTGGAACATCCATGTTTGGATACAGCCTTGATAATACTGTGATAATGATAATTGTCATTGCTGTAGTTTTTGGTGGAATTTCAGCTGCATTCTTTGCTATGGGTACAAAGGGCAAAAAGAAACATCTTGAAGCATCTGTCGATGGTTACAGCTCAGGTGGTAGTAGTTCTGGTAAATTCTGTACAAACTGTGGTGCGCCAGCAGGAAATCACAAAGTTCTGTGGAAACTGCGGAACTCAAATTTAATTTTTTTTTCTTTTATTTCCGCTTGAAGGTTTTAATCGGAAAATAATGGTTTTTTTAGGTAAGCTTATAAGGGATAATGTTGTATTGTATTTATGAGCCAACAAGACAACTTAAAAAATTTAAATAATATTAATAATTCTAGTAGTTATATAAATCTGACAGAACAAACAATGGAAAAAACTCTTGATGCAATAAAAGATAATCTTATTAAATCAATTGATGAATATGTTAAACTTCAACCACGATTTTTACAATCTGTATCTGATTTTCAATTAGATTCTATTCAATCTGCTAAAGATACGATAAATAAAACTATTTCTTCTCAAAAAAGGTTCATAAAAGAATTTGTAAATGTATCACAATCTCAACCAAATGAAACATACCAACAATTATTTAAAAAATCAAACGAGAATATTGATAATTTTGTGAAAGCTTTTTATGCTGGCAATAACTATAATTTTGATACAATTGATAATACACGGGAAAATATGAAAATTTATCATAAAGCCGTTGATACTTTTAATGAATACAGGTACTAATGCTTTTGATGCCTGGATATCATTTGCTAAATCTTTTTCGAATAAAGTATAATAATCCTTATTTTTGTTATTTTTATTTAAACTTTTAAATCTCTAATCTATTTGTTTTTATTATCTTGTTAGTTACCTGTAGCAAATGTAAAATAAACTCTGGCGTATTTAAGAGAAATTACTCTGGAGAAACTCTGTGTAAGTCCTGTTTTTTACTTTCTATTGAAAATAAAACATTGCATACAATTTCAAAATATTCTATGATTGGTTATGGTGAACGTATAGCTGTAGGAGTGTCTGGAGGAAAAGATAGTCTTACACTTTTATCTATTCTAAAAAAAATTTTAAAAAAAAATAATAGTAATGATATTGTAGCAATAACTATAGATGAGGGAATAGAAAATTATAGGGATGAATCTATTCATATCGTAAAAAATTATTGCGAGAAGATTGATATCCCTTTAAAGATTTTTAGCTACCACGATCTATTTGGAACAAGTATGGATGAGGCAATGCTCCAGAGGCCTTCAAAAAAGCTTAGTTCATGTTCAATATGTGGAACTTTTAGAAGGAGGGCATTTGATATTGCTGCAAAATCTGTTAGTGCTGATGTTGTAGCTACTGCACATAATTTAGATGATCATATTCAAACCTTTATGATAAATCTGTTTTCTGGAGATGTAGATAGAATTGGCTGGATGTATCCAACACCTATAGAGTATGATATAGGATTAAAAAAAATAAAACCATTTCTAGAACTTTATGAAAACGAAATTGTTTTTTATGCGTTTCATTCTGGAATTGAGTTTCAAGCAGAACAATGTCCATATATGAATGAAAGTATTCGATCTGATTTTCGTAAATTTTTTAATGAATTAGAAAAAACCCATCCGGGTATAAAATATAATTGTTATAATGCTGTAAATAAACTCTCTAAAATAATACAGAATTCTAGACCAAACTCATCCCAGTATTTAAAAAAGAGCATGTTTAAAATGTGGTAATATGTGCAATAATGAAGTTTGCTCGGTTTGTAAAACTATATTTTTATTGGAAACAAAATAGGTTTAAAAAACTAAATTTGTTTTCTTTTATCTTTTTTGGACGATTGCCACCAATCTAGATACTCTTCTTTTTTTTCCTTTCTATCGTCAGTTTTATTTAATTTTTCGTGTAATTCTTCAAATTTCTCTCTAGGCGCATATAGACCACATCCTCTACAGATAAAATTTTTTGTAATTGAATCTAAACTTAAACTTCCTCCACATTCGGGACAAACTTTGACCAATAACATATAGAGAAAAGGATTGTACAAAAATGTTTTGGAATCTTTTTAAAGAGTTCTTATCCATTTAAATTTTAATTAATATGGTTTCATTTTCATTTTTATTTGTTAAATATGCTTACTTTTAACAAATAAATGATATATCTCGACATATGGACTTTTATCTTCATTCCATTTTAATGGTCAGTTCGCCCATCGAAAGCCATATGTCGAGATATTTTAAATGATACAATCCAGATTATATAGATTTGTCATTATTGAAAAAAATAAATTCGTTTTCTGCATCAAGTATTACTTTAGTATTATTTTTACCTGTTTCCATGGAATAATTCTTTAACTTTTCAAAATTGCTTTTATTTATGTAAACTAATGGAATGTTTGATATTGCACATCCAGATGCGGTTGTAATGTCCACAGAATTTGTACAAATTATTCCATTTGGAGATGCATTATTATTTTTCAAAGAAAAAATTGTATATGCTCCAACACTGCTTCCAATAGCATTAGGAAAAACAAGAATGTTATTCTTTAAAGTTTGATTGTTTAACTTATGATGTATGTCATTTATTTGGCCTGTTTTTACATTTAGCATTGCAAGAAAATTTAATGGTTGTTCGGAAAATAATAGTTCTCCCTTTGCTATTCCTCCAACAATCCTCTTGCATTCAATCTTGATTTTGTTTTTCATCTTTTTATTGTATTTTAATTAGAATACTCTTTAACGATCGTTTTTACATCTTTTAATGCTACAGATATTTTATTTGATGTCTTCATATAATATGCTGCCTTGACACTATTTGTTATAATGCTATCATAATTTTCTTTTTTTATCAGGGGAGTAAGACATGTACATGCATCACAAACAAATTCTACTCCTGATTTTTGTAAGATTGATGATATTCCTAATTCTTCTGATTTATTAAAGATGGGCCTTGGACAAAAAATTTTACATGGTTTTGTAAATTTTCTACCTTGCATTAAAGTGACAATCTTACAAATTTCTTCCATTCCTAGTTGAGGACTACCAAATGTGATTATTTGTCCGTCTTCAGATGTATTTAGCTCATCTTTTGTTTTTTCCATTTCTTTATCCCCATAGCTTATTTTTTCATTGTTTTTTGATGAATCTTTAAATTGGAACATACCACATGAACCGGAAGTTCCTATGCCTGCTGATAGTGATTTAATGCTCCAAAAGTCTGTATTTTTTGAAATGTTGCATAAACCCGTACAGCTTTTTTTCATTGTTTTTCCAGCAAAATATCCTAACAAGCCGTAATCTAATTCATTTTCAATTTTTGACTCATTTACTATTTCTATAGTTGGATTTCTATTTTCTTCATTTCTTAAATCTGGCAAAGGGTGTTTTCCCTACAATTGCACTGGCAAGAGCACTCAAAGCACTTTCTTTATTCGTTACTATATTCAAATAAGAGTTTGCTAATACTGCGGCGCTGCTCTCTGCAAAACTTACATGAGTTCCTGCAGATGGTATAGGTAATACTTCATACGGAATACATGAAAAGGTTGGAGTAATTCCCATCTTTTCATATATCTTTGTTATTTCAAATTGTTTATCTATAAATTCATCTGATAAATCCGGTATATTTTTTCTATCAAATCCCATTGGATTTATCGATGTTTTAATTTTTACTTTGCCATCTTTGCTTATTTTTTTTAAAAATTCCAATCCGCTATCTCCAATGGTGTTATAATTAACACCAGACACATGTGCCCACTCGATGGGAATAAGATATTGCGCATTGGTAGCTTCTCCTATAGCAACTAAAATTTTATATGCTATGGAGCTGGCTTCTCCGTATTCTCCAGCAATTGCTTTTTCTTCTTCACGAGTTAGGTGCATTCTATAGTGTTACTTATGATTTTGTTATGTATAAATTATTTTATAAGTTGCTATAGTTCAACTGTTTTCATTAAAGAATTAGATAAACATTTTAAATCTTCTTAATTATTGCAGTGAGATATTTTGGCTTTGTATTAATTGTGAGTATTCAAAGCAATCTAATAACAATGGTATCGGAAATTACTACTGTGTCAAAAGTTTGTAAAATATTGCTTCTATTTGTATTTTTATAAAATTTTCTAAATCGGATACTTTATCTTCTATTTTTCCTTCTCTGTATCCTGGTATTCTCTTTACCTTTTTAATAGTTTATATTATTTTTGGATGAATTCTGCAGCAGCAATAGCAGAATATACCTTTTGTTAAAAATATATATCGTCCTAGATTTTTCTTTTCATGTTGTATTAATATTGCTTAAATTCCAAAGTGGATCAAGTATTTTTCAATTATTTATTAAACTATAAAATTCAATAATCCTATTCTTATTCTTAATTCCTTATTCTACTGACGTGATATAGGTGATATATCAAATATAAATAAAAATAATTATGGTGTTATTCTTGACATTGTCCTTGGAAAAAGTACCACATCTTTGATATCTTCAAAACCTAGTATCCATCTGAGGATTCTCTCTATTCCAATACCAAAGCCACCATGTGGAACTGAACCATATTTTCTAAGATCCAAATACCATTGGTAATCTTTGGGTTCAAGTTTGGATTCAATAATTCTAGTTTTTATTTTCTCCAAATTATCTTCTCTTATTCCTCCACCTGATATTTCTCCATATCCCTCTGGTGCTAGTAAATCCACTGCCATCCCGGTTTTTGGATCGTCATAATTTTGTTTAACATAAAAGGTTTGATTTCTAATGGATAATTAATTACGAATATTGGATTTTCAATATCTTTTGTTAGTTCTCTTTCTGATTCGATATTCAAATCATCTCCCCATTCGATAAAACGATCTTTTTCATCCTCTTTAATTTTACAATCTTTGGATCTTAAGATGTCTATTGCTTTATTATAAGTAATTTTCTCAAATGGTGGTGATATTTTTTCTAGTTTAATCTTTGAATTTTTATTTAAAAAGTCTAATTCTATAGTATTATTCTTTTTAATATTTTCTATTAAATTAAAAATCAGTTTTTCTTGAATATTGATAAGATCATCCATATTAATCCATGGTGCTTCGGCCTCAAGATGAGTGAATTCTGCAAGATGTCTTATGGTTCTTGATTTCTCTGCTCTAAAAGAAGGAGTAATACTCCAAACTGGACCCAAACAGTAAATCATTGATTCTAGATAAAGCTGAGAACTCTGTGATAAATATGCTATATCGTCAAAATATTTTACTTCAAATAAGGTAGATCCTCCTTCTACTGCGCTTTTAACTAGTAATGGTGGAGTTACTTCCATCCAGTTTTCTTTATAAAACCAATCCCTAGAATATCTTAATATGGAATTTCTTATTTTTCCAACATTTATCATTTTTCTGGTTCTTAAGGATAAATGTCTATAATCAAGAAGTGTCTCATCGCTTTGATATTCGCCTATCGGATAGTCTATTTCAGCTATGTTAAATGATGATATTTTCTCTGCTTTTATTTCAAATCCTCCCTCTGGAGACTCTTGAATCTTTATTTAATATTCCTGTAATTTCGACTGATGATTCTATAGTTAGATTTTGACATAGATTTGATGGACAGACGACTTGAATAATGTCACCACGGTCATCCCTTAAAATGATAAATGTTTTTTCTTTTTGTTTTCTTAATCTGTGAACCCATCCTTTTAATATTACACTTTTTCCAACATTGTTTTCAGTTTTTATATCTGCGATTCTTTTTAACAATGTTTATACAACAGAAATATTAGTTATATTTTTATATTTGTTATATTAAATTATACTTATAATTTATTTAGATTGTTAAATGAATGCAATAATTCAATTATTTGTGTAATTATTATATTTAAATCCAATCTAAAATTGGATAGTTGTCCTTTACATTATACTAACACTATCCTTTTTGAGGACTTAGTATTGTCTATAGAATATTATCGATATCATAAAATTGTAAAAATCACTAAAACATATCTATTATGATTAGTGTTGTTCTGTTTTTATTTTTTAAAGATAATAGATAGATTGGATAAAATGAAAAATCGAAGTCGACTAGAGATAATATCTATGATTTTGGAAACTGTCGGAGATAGTGGTGCAATACAAGCTAAAATTATGTACAAGGTATATCTTTCATTTTTACAAATGAAAGAATATTTGTCTGAAACAATGAGACATGAATTGATTGTTTATGATGAAAGAGCTCAAATCTATAAAATAACTGAAAAGGGAAAACGTTTCCTTGAGTTATATAGGCAAATGACTGAATCAATATCGATGACCAAGCCTATTCTATAACCTTTTTTATTTGATTCTGTAGGGGTTTTATTTATGGTTAATTTATAAATCAGCTTTTTTTTATATGCTGTAGTGATTTTCGATACTGGTATTTTGTCTAGTGATTAAGGGATAAATCTTTTAAAAAGATCACTTTACAAAATAATGAAGAAATTGTTATTGGTAAAATGGATAATAAGTTATTTGCTTTTAATAACATTTGCCCTCATAGAGGCGCATCTTTATCAAAAGGTAACTCTACATGGAAATAATATAGTTTGTTATATGCATGGTTATGAATATAATGTATTTACAGGTAAATTAGAGAATATGAAATCTTGGAAAAAGGATGATAGATGGATGGAGCAAACATTAGCCTGGAGACATTCTGGCGATCTAAAAACCTATAATATTTATGAGAAAAATGGAAAAATATTGATAGAAATAAATTGATAATTTTTTATTTTTTTTATTCTGGAACAGAGTCACACTTTATTTTTCCATTTTCCATTTTTGATAAATAGATATCTATTATCTTTAAAAATTAAAGTTAGTTCGTTATTTACTTCTTCAACATCTAATAGTTCTTGTCCTTTGATTCCATCAAATTTAGCCATATGAAAAAGCTATTGTATGTTATATTTAAATTAAATTAAAAGTAGTCATGTTAATAATGTTATTGCTGTCTGTGTCGGTCAGACACTGTTTGTAATTTTAAAATTTTTTGTTAATTGGCAACTTCTATTTCTTCAATATTTGTTTCTTTTATTATTTCATTTTTTTCTATGTACTCATGTTTTCCCCATGATGTGGTGATTTTAATCGATATTTTGTTTTTGCCGACTCTTAATTTGTTTGATTCTATATCAATTTCTTTTTGAAAATCAAATAATAAATTCTTTGCTTCTTCTTCTTCTAAAGGATAAAAAGGACTGTCATCTTTTACAATAGTTATCCAAATTCGATGCTGAATTTTGGGGTTTCTGGTCCAGAATAAAATTGCTTTTCTTATTAATTTTTTTGATTCGATAATTTGTCCATTGTTTTTAATGTCTAATTTGATTGCTAATCGGAGTATGTTGTCATGTTTATTATAAGCTTTTTCCCAATTTTTTTGAGATAAATACTTCCCTTATTATTCCTTTAATGGCGAAATTCAAACTTAAGGTTACTGTATTTCCAATTGTTGACTTTTCCTGTGATTTTTTTAAAACTATGTCACTGATAAAACTTTCATTCTTGTTCAATTTAGACAATTTAGATACTAACAAGGTATCATTTATATCCTCAATATGTAGTTGTCTTTTATATATGCATGCTGAAATTACCACATGCAAAGGACAAAGAATTAGAATTTAGGATTCTTGATTTGGATATTTCAGTTTTATACATTATCCAACATGAAATACAAAAAAATACTGATGTTAAATTTGCTGGTGTGATATTAAAACATCCTTTAATCAGGGAATATATGTTAAAAATATTGACAACTAAAAGTGAACCCGCAAAAATCTCTATTGGACTCGGTTGATTTGGCTATTCAATATACAAACGATTTATCTGGTATGTTAAAATTAACATTAGGAAAATAAATTAATTAGATGATATGATAGTGATTATTATATGAAGTTCTGTCCAAAATGCGATACTCGAATGAGAAATAAATCCGAAGAAAAAATATTAATATGTGTAAAATGCGGCCATAATGTTGTTAATGAAATTTCCAATTCCGTTAATTCCAATAATATTGTAGAAACAGTTTCCAATTATGGATATTCTGAAAATACTTTGAAAATAATGGATGCGGAAAAACCTATAGATGCTTTACCAACAACTAATATGGAATGTCCCAAATGTTATAATAATTTGGCATTTTGGTGGATGTTGCAAACAAGATCTGCTGATGAAGCTACCACTCAATTTTATCGATGTACCAAATGTAGTCATACCTGGAGAAATTATTCCTAATAGGACTAACCTATTATTCTAATTTTTTTAGTAATATTAAAATCTGAAGTCATAATCACTCTAAATGATTGATTTGATGTTTGCAGCAAAAACAAAGTCTCCTGATCAATGGAAAATAATTACTTCAGCTATCTCCACTTTAGTTGATGAAGCAACATTTGAAGCTACCACTGAAGGTATTTCGTTTAGAGGTATGGACCCATCACATGTTGCATTAATTGATATTTTTTGGCCTAATTCCGCATTTGATAGTTATAAATGTGATTCTGAATTAAAATTTGGAGTTCGAGTCTCTGAATTTTCTAAATTAATAAAACGTACGGATAAAAAAGATGAACTTGAAGTATCCATTAGTGATGAAGATATGCTACAAATCAAAACAATTGGAAGTTATAAAAGGGAATATAAAATGAGATTAATTGAAAGCTCTTCTGCTTCTACTCCGTTACCTAAATTATCTTTTAATTCCAAACTGGTATTATCTTTGTCTTCTTTTGATAAAATTTTATCGGATATTGAGGTAGTTTCAGAATATGTGGAAATTACATCTTATCCTGATAAAATCGAGTTTTTGGGTAAAAGCGATACCGGGGAAGCCAGTGTAATTATGGAGCCTAACAGTGAAGGTTTAGAGGAAATCGAGGTCAAAGATGAATCCAAAGCTACCTATAGTCTTGATTATCTATTAAAAATAGTAAAATCTGTAAGTTCTGTTGGCGTTTCGTCAGCAATTGAATATTCTACCAAAATGCCTATAAGACTTGAATTTAGAATAACAAATATAGGACGAATTCATTTTTATCTTGCACCTAGAGTACAAGATTAAAAATGTGTATGTAAGAAACAGTCTTGGATAAATATTGATTTTAAAATAAATATAAATATAAAATAGTTATTAATACATTAAACTGTTTTTAAATTACAAATAGAATACTTATGAAAATAATAATGAAATTTGGTGGTTCTGTTCTTGATACTTCATTAAAAATAAATAGTGTTGTCGACATATGTAAATCTTTCAAAATTGTAAATGGTGCAAAAAATGACATAATTTGTGTTGTTTCGGCCCTATCTCAAGTAACAGACAAGATTTTATCATTGGCTGATTTGATAATGAAAGGCAATCGTGATGCGATAAAGATCTTTATTAATGAGATGACGTCTATTCATATTGGTTTAATAGAAAAAACAATAACAAACAACGTATTAAAATCCGAAGCTAAAAATATTGTTTTAGACATTCTTGATGAGTTTCAAGATATATTAAATGGCTTGGTTCTAATTTCTGAAATAACTCCGCGTTCTTTGGATCATATGTTGTCATTTGGAGAGCGTCTAATGGCTCCTATTATATGTTATTCTCTTCGTAATTCCAATTTAAACTCTGAATATTTTACAGGCAAAGATATTGGAATAGTTACAGATTCTAATTTTGGGGAAGCTAGGCCTTTGATGAATACTACTAAGCTTAGAGTAAATGCAAAGATCCTTCCATTGCTTCAAAGAAATATAATACCTGTTGTGACCGGATTTATTGGTGCCGATCAACATGGTCGCATTACCACATTAGGTAGAAGTGGTTCTGATTATACAGCTACAATAATTGCTTCGTGTATTCAAGCAAATGAGGTATATTTGTGGAGCGATGTGGATGGCTTGCTTACTGCAGACCCTTTGATAGTGGATGACGCTCGGGTACTTGATGAAATATCATTTGCAGAAGCTGCTGAAATGGTTTTGTTTGGGGCAAAGTATATTCATCCAAGGGCTTTGGAGCCTGTTATGGATTCTGATATACCTTTAAAAATTCGAAATGCATTAAATTTGTCTCATCATGGAACTACAATTTCCAATGATTTAAAAACTTCTAATCATATTATCAAATCAATAATTGCTATAAGAAATACTTCTTTATTGGAAGTAGGGGGAGGAGGAATGGTTGGATCTCTAGGAACTGCTGCTATTATTTTTGATACTTTGGCAAATAATAAAGTCAATATAATGATGATCTCTCAAGGTCCATCCGAATCTAGTATTTCTATGGTATTGAACAAAGATGATTTGGGCAAAGCTATAACGTCTTTAGAATTGAAGCTACTTGGCAAAGTAATAAAACATTTGAATATTTTGGAGGATGTTTCTATTGTTACTGTTGTAGGTTCAGGCATGAGGGGTATTAAAGGAATAGCTGGAAAGATTTTTACTTCTGTAGCAAAAGAAAATGTGAACGTAATTATGATTGTCCAGGGTTCATCTGAATTAAACTTGGCATTTGTGGTTAAAGATGAAGATTGTGAAAAAACAGTACAATCGCTTCATAAAGAATTTGGTTTGGAGAAAATAATTAATGACTAACCAAAATGATTAATTATATATAAAATATTTTGGTATAGATATAGAGAAATAAATAAATGAAATGCATATAATATTTTTATTATGAGTCTTGGGAAAATTATATGTTGTTGGTGTAGGACCTGGTCATCATGATCACATGACTTTTCGTGCTAAACAAGTTATTGAAGAAAGCAAAATCATTGTAGGATATGATACCTATGTTTCTTTGATAGGTGATTTAATAGATGGTAAAGAAGTCTATCGATATCCGATGACACAGGAAGTTGATCGCGCTAATCAAGCTATCGATTTTGCTGAAAAAGGAAATATTGTATCTTTAGTTTCATCTGGAGATCCTGGAATTTACGGAATGGTCGGTTTGATATATGAAATATTGGCAGAGAAAGGGTGGAAAAAGAATAATGGGATATATGTCGAATGCATACCTGGGGTGTCGTCTCTTAATTCTTGCAGTGCATTAATAGGCTCTCCGCTGATGACAGATTTTGCTGTTGTTAGTATGAGTGACCTCCTTGTCCCCTGGGAGATAATTGTAAAAAGAGTTGAAGCTGCTGCATTGGGTGATTTTGTTACTGTAGTTTATAATCCATCTAGTAAAAAAAGGATCCATCAACTACAGGACGCTCGAGATATATTTCTTAAATACCGAACACCACATACTCCTGTGGCAATAGTTAAAGGCGCCTTTAGGGAGAGTCAATCAATAGTGGTTACTGATTTAGAAAAAATGTTGGATTATCCTGATATGATGGGAATGATAACTACTATTATTATTGGCAATTCGTCATCTTTTAATTATGATGATATGATGATAAATCCTCGTGGTTATAGATCAAAATATCAATTAGTTAAATAATTCTTTTTTCTTTTTCTATTTTTTTCGTTATCTATAAATTTGTTATTTTATGCATTATTATAATAAATTGTCTCGTGCTGATTTTACCTATGGTAATATTTTATTGCTGTACTGTATTTTTAATACAGATAAGTCTACCTCAACGTCCTCGATATCTACAAATAATAATAATAATAATAATAAAAATGAAAATTCTGAACAGGATAATGTTTCTTCTTATCTTCTACCAGATTACATTACAGGAAGAATAAATGTATGTATAGAAACCTTTAATGTCATTATGAATTCAAAACCTGATAAATTTCATACATCTATTGTGATCGTATCTAAAGATAATTATACTAAAGAAATCAAAGAAAAATTGATTGCTGGGGGTATCTCCGAGCAATACTTGGAATATGATAATGTATCAAAAACTGTCGAGTCTGCTTTTAATAATATTCTTAAGCGAATAACGAAGCTTACCAATCCACCGAGCATTTATTTTATAGGATCTGTTTGGCAAAAGGATATTTTTAATTCCATAGTTGCATCAAAACTTAAAGAATATAAGGTATTTTTTGAAGGCGCTTTAGATAATAGGTCATATGATGTTGTTCAAAAAGAAAAACTATCTGAAGAACCAAAAAAAGGATATCTTTTTTATAAGAATAAAATGACCAATAAAGCTATTGATATGTTATTAAATTATATTTTTCCAAAAAACAAAAATAAGTAGATAACAATAATAATTAATTAATCATGTTGTTATTAAAACCTGTAAATCGGAAAAGTTTAATATCAGAATAAAATGATATCAAATATAACGCGGTCATCGTCTAGTTTGGTTAGGACACTGGCCTTCCATATGTAATAGCATGGAGAAAGCCCGTAACCCGGGACCTTGTTTGTTTTAATAAATAAGGCGGGAATTCAAATCCCGGTGACCGCACCAAATATAGGAATTCATATACTAGATTTTCACTAATTATTATTTAGGAAAGTTGCATATAGCAAAAAATTGTTTATATTTATGCCTATACTCTGAAGCTACACCTATTAGCATAGGACGCTCTATAATCCTAAAGATAGGGGACTCGAAAGACAATGTCCATTAAAATCTCGACGCTATTAAATAAGATTGACTCCATGGCGAGCAAAGAAAATGTATCTATTATTATGGATTTCTACAACTATATGCACTTTGAAATTCAGATGTTTGGGAATGCTTTGTTGCATGATTTGAAAAACAGTTAAAGCTATACTTCAGTTAGGACAATGATAATATAATTTGTACTGTTTCCGTTATATTTCTGTCAACAAAACGCTAACAAACAACGAATAAAATAATCATGCAACAAAGCAGTTTGGGAATGCAATAGATGTTCTCAAAGAGATGATATTCACTATATAAAGCAGCATATATGTAATTAAATTTGACGGTTGTAAACAAATGTCAAATTACCGTCAACTAATATTTCAATATTTTGGATATATCGAGTTTATTTGTGAAGGAAAATGGCTTTTTTTGCATAGATGTCGTATTTTGACGGTTTGGCGGTACTGACGACACTTTCCTATACTTACAGGAACTTTAAATAAAGACATGTAATACCTGATTAAAAATAGAGTTTTATTTGATCTTGACAACGTTATACAAGTTCATTTAATTATAGCAATATTGCTCTTCCTATTCTTGGAGGATTTGGTGGACAAATGAAATCGCAATTGATCCTTCGCCTACTGCAGATGCAACACGCTTAATACTGTCACCTCGAACGTCACCAACTGCAAAAACACCTGGTAAACTGGTTTCAAGCAAGTAAGGCTGCCGAGCAAGTGGCCAACCTGTTGCATCAAGATCTTCTGCCAAAAGATCACGACCGGTTTTGATGAAACCTTTACTGTTGAGTGCTATACAGCCATCAAGCCAACGAGTGTTCGGATCAGCACCGGTCATGATGAAAACGTGATTAATGTTATGCGTCTCAGTCTGACCCGTTTGATTGTTTCGCCATATAACAGATTGGAGATGATTTTCTCCTTCAAGTGATGTGATTTCAGTATTAGTTCGTAATATAATATTAGGCGTCTCCTCTATCCTGCGTATTAGATAACGTGACATGCTATGTGCCAAACCGCCGGATCTAACGAGCAGATGCACACGATTTGTTGTCTGGGATAGAAAGACAGCCGCCTGTCCTGCGGAATTTCCTCCACCGACCACAATTACTTCTTCTCCCGAACATAACTGAGCTTCCATAAAGGTTGCCCCGTAATAGACTCCTGCACCTTCAAAGCGCGACAAGTTTTTTAATTGTGGTTTTCGGTATTCTGCCCCAGTTGCAACCACTATTGTGCGAGTTGGGATTTGAGCACCATTTTCTAATTCAACTATGTATGGTTTGCGATTGCAGAGAAGCCGTATACCCTTGGAAATAAGTATTTGCGCACCGAACTTCTGAGCCTGATGATATGCCCTAGCTGCAAGCTCCTGACCGGAAATACCGGTAGGAAATCCCAAGTAATTTTCAATTTTCGAGCTTGAACCTGCCTGACCGCCAGGTGAATATGCATCGAGCACTAGGACATCAAGCCCTTCTGAAGCACCATATACTGCTGCAGCCAATCCTGATGGTCCTGCTCCTATAATTACAAGATCTCGCACCTGAGTTTGGTCAACAGGTTCATTGAAGCCAAGACAGTCTGCAATTTGCTGGTTGGTCGGATTACGAAGTACAACTTTGCCTTGACATATCATTACAGGTATCTCTTTTGCGTCAATATGAAAATTATCTAGGAGATTCTGAATATCATGATCACGCTCAAGATCTATGTATGAATATGGGTGTCCATTGCGCATCAGAAACTCTTTGATACGAAAAGTAGCCGATGAATGCATAGAACCAATGAGAACAACATCACCTGTACCAGAAGCTACCAGCTCAACTCTACGCAGAATAAAAGCCCGCATAATAATTTCGCCAAGTTCTGAGTCGCTCTGTAACAAACTCATCATGTTTTGACGGTCAAGTTGTATCACTTTGCTTGGTATGGTAGCACGTATTCGAACTATAGATCGGCGTCCAGAAAGCATGTTTACCTCTCCTGTGAATTCACCAGAGCCATGCATAGTAATAAGGGTCTCAACTGTACCACCAGATGGACGCACAACCTCAAGCTCGCCAGAAACCACAACAAAAAATGGGATGGTGCTATCTCCCTGTTCAACTAAGACTTCTCCAATATCAACTGTTCGCATGTTTCCGCGTGCTTCAATGCGACTAATTTGAGCAGGAGTTAATTTTGGGAATATGTGCTCTACACGAGCTCTTGTTATCGGAAGGCCCTCTTTAGATGTATTATTCATGAATATAGTTCCCTCTGCAACTCCTTTTCCCAAACCATCGCTCTGATTTTCAGATTCACATAATCCGATCTAGATGTTATACGATTTAAAACAGTACTGAATAATTCGTTGTTTGTTTGACTTTGTGAGACGATAATCATATTTGTATAATTGTATTCATTGTTATTATTCATTGTATCGTACCAGTCAACAACAAATTCAAATTTACCATTAAATCGATATCTTTCAATCAAGCTCCTTGCGTAGTGCAGGTGCTACCCGCGTACCTATTAATTTGATAGCCTGCATGAGCTTTTCATGAGGCAATGAGGCAGGGTTCATCATAAATGTAATACGGGAGATGCCACCAAGGGATTTGCTATGTCGAATTATCTTCTCAACTATTTCTTCAGGATCTCCGACTAATAATGCTCCTTCAGGGCCTCGCTGAGCATCAAAACCTGTACGTGTTACTTTATGCCATCCTCTCTCCTTTCCTAGTTTGGTCATTGTATGTGCGTAACCTGGAAAAAAATCATCAATTGCCTCTTGTGTGCTCTCTGCAACATAACCTAGAGAATGTATGCCCACTTTCAATTGATGATATTATGAGGCGAATGACCATCTTGCTTCCACGCCTCTCTGTAGAGATCAATGAGTGGCCGAAAACTTCTTGTTTGGCCACCTATTATTGCTACCATCAATGGCAATCCAAGCATACCTGCACGAACAAAGGATTGTGGAGTTCCACCAACGCCTAACCATATAGGCAAAGGATTCTGTAATGGTCTTGGATATACACCCTGACCATTTAGGCTAGGTCTGAATTGTCCTGACCAATACACATGCTCATTGTCACGAATCTTGAGCAAAAGATCAAGTTTCTCTGCAAAAAGCGAGTCATAATCCTCCAATCGCAAGCCGAAAAGAGGAAATGCCTCGATAAATGAGCCACGGCCCACAATTATCTCCGTACGGCCTTGAGATAAAATATCAACCGTAGCAAATTCTTGAAATATTCTTACTGGATCGGCTGCACTAAGTGACTGTTACGGCACTCGTTAGCCTTATTTTTTTTGTTCGTGCAGCTGCCGCAGCTAGGATTATTGCAGGAGCAGAATCTAGGAACTCCCGACGATGATGTTCACCAATTCCAAATATATCCAGCCCAACTTTATCGGCAAGTTCAATTTCTTCAATTAGATTTTGTAAATGCTCAGATGATTCGTTTGAGATACTGCTATCACCATTGAATGTAGCAGCAAAGCTATCAATTCCGACTTGCAACTAACATATTTTCAGCAAATGAATATTTAATGGCAGCAGTAAGTTCTAACTTAGTAAGTATGACCTAATATATCTGCTATTGATATTAATATAATCTATCTGTCAAACTATAGAAAGATGTATCAATGTTTGTATTATGATACTTTACAGACAAGGAAAAAGATAAAAAGATATATAATATTTTAATTAACTTGATACTTTTTTGTAATTATTGTAAAACTTGACAATAAAAACTTTAAGTATTTTAAAAACATATGCGTTAATATAAAAATGTTAAATAACATTTTACTTTATTTATCATTAATAACAATTGCCACGTTTTTAACAAACGGTATTACATCAAATCTTTTTACAAATAATGCATTTGCACAGATGCAACAAAATCAAATGCAGCAGGTTCAATCACAAACCAACCATTCGTCTTTTGTCCTAAAAGAATATCTATCTAGTTTGCAAGGCTCTTTTTTTAAAATTGACAACATGACTTTTTCATATCATATGGCTTCTGTTAATGGTATTCAAATGCACTATGTAATTGGAGGTCATGGAGTACCAGTAGTATTGCTTCATGGTTTTCCGCAATCATGGTATGAGTGGAGACACATTATGCCTGCATTGGCTAAGAATTATACTGTAATAGTACCTGATCTCCGAGGATTTGGTGATTCTTCAAAACCTGATAACGGTTATGATGGTAAGACAACTTCAGAAGATATCTATCAACTGGTATCCCAATTAGGTTTTAATAAAATTTTATTAGTAGCACATGATGTGGGTTCGCAGACAGCTTATTCCTATGCAGCAGATCATCCTAGCAATGTAAGTAAGCTCGTAATCATGGACTTTCCCTTTCCTGGATTCTTACCTGCATCGTTTGGTCAGAATGGACCTTGGTGGTTTGCATTTTCCCAAGTGCCTAACCTACCCGAGCTTTTAATACATGGTAAAGAGAAAGAGTATATATCATGGTTCTCCAAGGAATTGGCTTATAATCCGTCTGCAATCACAGATAACGATATAGATGTATATGCAAGCCATATATCAGGACCAGGTGGATTGAAGGGAGCCCTTGATCATTTTAGAGCTTTTCCAATTGACGCCTTACAAAATAAAGAATCAGCTACACATAAGATAACGATACCTGTTTTGGTATTAGGTGGAGAATTCTATCCAGCTTTGGGTGGTCATCTTCCAGGCAACTTTGCACTGGAATCAATACAAGCACTAGCTACAAATGTAAAGGGTGTTACAGTTCCACTTTCAGGACACTGGATACCAGAAGAGCAACCCCAGTTTGTTATAAAACAGCTTGCCAATTTCTTTAACGAGAAATAAAGTGATGATAGCAAAAGAAAAAACACTTATTCCCTTTTTTAAAATTGTATTCAGTGATAGTTTTACTCAAAATTCAATGAAATGCATTTCATCCATAACCCCAATCAAGAATGTTCTTTTGATTTGTTTTTAACAAACAATTCGCATTCAAGTCATATTATATTATCTACAAAATCCATCAAAATTATTATGGCAATACCCTCTGAATATATTCAGATTGTTTCTGCGGGAATATATTCAATAGCATTGTTTTATACTATCGTAACATTTCGCCGTACAAAAAGATTAGATCAAATTTCATTGTTAAACAAGATCTTCAGTGATCTACGAGAATTGGATCGCGAGGTTGCTAGTATACCTTCAGAATCTCAATATGACGATATCAGAAGCCAGTGGTATTCTCGGATATTTAATAGTGTAAACTGGCTTTCTTTTATGGTCAATGAAAAAGTGATTAATGATAAGAAAATGTTAGAGCACATCAAACCTGTAATAATAAATTATTACGAGAACGTGTTCCTTACCAATGCTTCAGTGGCTGAAAGAAATTCCAATTCTTACCCGGATTTTAAAAAACTTTATCAAATGATCAAAAAATAGGAAGGCGTATTACCAAGTAAAAAAACAGTTTAGATAGATTGTATATTCTCTTTTTAAAAATACATTATTTGATTTTCTACAGATGTAAAATATTCTTATGGCCAAAGTTTTACTTTATCTAATGGATACACAAATCCATAAATTCCCCAAATTCCATTAAGCGGCTATACTTTGTTTTATCCCATACTTTTTTGACCTTGGGAATTATCGTCATTGATTCAGCAGTTGCTTTCCAGCGCATCCACAGATCTGCATCAATTATTTTCAAGTTGTAAAGATTGAAATTAATTCTATGTTATCAAAATTCTGTATTATTATGTAGTATTGCTTAGGACTATTAACTATTGAATAAGTCTTGGAAACAACAGGACTTTCCATTGTCATTTCAAGTTATTCTTTGCTATGAAAATTATTGTAAAGATTTTGTGTTGTAGTTGCATATTCCTGTTACATGTTTTAAATTAATATACTTCTTCTCATTGATGAAATTTGAAATATAGTTAGGCCTAATGAAGTTGCATAAATAATTGCACTAATTATTTGAATATAGTTTTCAAGTTATAACATGTTACTTTTAACAGGTTTGTGTTGATAAAGTATTTTAAATTCTTCACATGACGTAAAGTTTTTTCTTTTACCTATGTGCCTATCACCCGTATTTTGTGAGGATATGGTACCGTGTCTATGTCCTCAGAAAGGATAGCAGGTCTTCGTTGATCTTATCTTGATGAGTAGCCGTGAGGCCGTGGGGTGCACCTGGATAGTAAATTTTCCTAGCACCTTTGATTAGTATTACCGACTTTACTGCAGAATCCTTGAAAGGAACGATCTGGTCGTCTTCACCATGTATGACCAGGGTCGGAACATCGATTTTCTTGATCCTCCGTAAATCGGTCTCAGAGAATGCCTTGATGCTATCGTAGGCACTTTTGAGACCAGCCTGCATACTCCACAGCCAAAACTGATCCAACAATCCCTGAGAGACATTGGCTCCAGGTCTATTTGCGCCATAAAAGGGTATAGACAGGTCCTTGTAAAATTGCGAGCGGTCCTTTATTATGCCACTACGCAAGTTGTCAAATGTCTCTATAGAAAGTCCTTCAGGATTGGTATCTGATTTGAGCATTATCGGCGGCACGGCGCCAATGAGAACAGCTTTGGTAACTCGCTTGCTTCCATGGCGTCCAATGTAGCGGACTACTTCACCGCCATCAGTAGAGTGACCTACCAGCGTGGCGTCCTTGAGATCAAGTGCCTCTATCACAGCTGCCAGATCATCAGCATAGTTGTCCATGTCGTTTCCCCAAAAAATTTGGTCGATCTGTCATGACCGCGACGGTCGTGAGCAACTACGTGGAAACCGCTCTGCGCTAGGAAAAACATTTGACCGTCCCAAGCATCAGAATTCAGTGGCCATCCATGCGAAAAGGTTACAACCGGGCCTTTACCCCAGTCCTTCTAGTATATTTGAGTGCCGTCTTTGGTAGTAATGGTGTTTGAATTCATACTTAGAGCCTATCCCAAAATTCGATAGGATTATAGCTCTTTTCCCCTTTTGCTAAACTGTGGCCTTCATCCAGAAGAATGAGAATATACAGAAGGAGAGAAATAAACACCCTATACCATAATCAAGATTCCTGATGAATTATAGGATAAGATCAAAAGTATTTTGCCAAAGGAGAAACCACTCAAGACAGTTGGTAGTCGGACAATCATACCATACAGAAATGTGATCGATGGAATTCTCTACGTATTAAGAACAGGATGCCAGTGGAAAATGCTACCAAAAGAATACGGATCTGGTTCTACCTGTCATCGTAGATTTCAAGAATGGAATAGATTAGATGTATTCAAAAAGGGATGGATCAGATTACTAAAAATCTA
>CAWISD010000032.1:0-7820 GCA_963838615.1 uncultured Nitrososphaeraceae archaeon | reverse complement strand
AATGTAAAGGCGATAATAGACCAAAATCATTAAAAATCTATTTTTAATATCCAACTTAAATTGTCTGCCTGCACCAATTTTTCTTTTTCTGTCGGTTCTTTTAGATAAACGCTTTAATATCATGTTTGGTATATCTCTTTGTTATCTCTTTATCATAAATGTCATGAATTCCTGTACGGTAATACCGGTGAACGATTTGAAAAGCAATGGTTTTTTGGATAACTATAGGATGAAATCAACGAAAGAACAGGATCAAAGGATATACTCATGCTATAAAGCTGTCTGTAAGCAATTACACAAGAGATCTAGTGTGTACCAATTCCACAAAAGATATACAAAATTACAGAGACTGAAAACATTAGAGGAAGTCGAGACAATACTTTCCCCAGTTTGTGGCTTTCATAGATTCCACAGAACAATAGCAGATTCCAAGACCAATAGATAAGGATAGAAGGAAAATATATTATTCTTAAGGCAAAAAGAAAAGACATACTACAGTAAAGAACCAGATTATGGTTAACAATAGGAGTTATATCCTTCACAAAGCAAGGAAGAAGAAAGGAAGAAAACATGATTATGACGTTTATAAGAAGAGTCATCCATGTACTCCAAAGCAAGTTGTTAATGTGATTGATTTGGGATATCTTGGAGTAGAAAAGGGTTTCCCAGAACAACTATCATCTGCCTTACCATGTAAAAAGAAGAGAAACCAACAATATTTATCCCAAGAAGAAATAGATTATAACAAAATCCATTAAAAAAAGAGGATAGTGGTGGAACATACTATCTGCAGATTTAAAAAGTACAGGATTATGAATGATAGTTTCAGAAACAAATTGAGAAAGTATACAATAGAATATCGGATATTGTAGCAGGACTGGTAAACTATAGAATAATGAATCAATGTTTATAGAAAATAGAAATTATCATACTTCAAAGAGTAGATTGTTTCTAATTATGCAAGAGATTTATACCAATAGTAAAAGTACGCTAAATAATTCTATCATCGAAAAGTATTGTAATAAAATATAATCTTCGTTAAACTGCGTTTATTTCTGATTGAGAAAAGATATCACGGTGTATTTGATTTAGTCGACTTATACTAATTGGTATAATATAATGAATTATTGTTAAATTACATGAAAGAAATAAAATAAAAATATGAATACCTGCCATGATAACAAGAATTGTTTTTTATTCTATTACATATAACTTGGAGATAGTATAGTAATAAAATTATTTTCTTGTTGAAGTATAATCCTCTTTGTAAAAAGAATAAAATATCTAACAATTAATAGTAAATATCAACTAGGAAAAAGAAAATTTTTGTAGTTCTGATTTTTGGCCAGGGTGACAATCATGTTAAAAGTAGAAATAATTTTCATTAAATATTTAAAAAGTTAAAATTAGTTAAATTTCCATAAAGTATAACCTATTTGCAAACTAACAGAGATCTATGAATCGATCTCACAAATAACTTTAGACTTTGGAAAACAAAAAGTTACAATATACAAATCTATCTCCATTTAATCTAGTTTACAAAAGGTATACTATTTTAATTCAATTGTAGGTATTCGTATAGATAGAAAATTGGGAAATGGAAAGCGCATAGTAATTCTTGGTGCAGGTTTTGGTGGATTATCTTCTGCTAACATGTTGCGAAAAAATCTTTCATTGAATAATCAAATTACCGTTATTGATAAAAAAGAGTACTTTTTCATGGGATTTGTTAATCTATGGATTTTAAATGGAGATAGAAGATTTGAAGAATCGAAAATCTCTTTGAATAATCTAAAAAATAGAGGTATATTTTTTATACACGATGAGATAATTGAAATAAATCCAATAAAAAGGTACATTAAGACATCAAATCGAAATTACGAACATGAGTATGATTATTTAATAATAGCATTAGGTGCTGAATATGCTCCAGAACAAGTCGAGGGATTTGTAAAAAATAGAGGTTATAATCTATATGACGTACACCAAATTCCTAATATTAGAAAAGAAATACTTGAACTGGAACAAGGAAGAATAGTAATATGCATAACAAGCTTTCCCTACAAATGTCCTCCAGCTCCATTTGAAGCATCTTTACTTATTAATGATATCTTGATTAAAAACAAAACAAGGAAAAATATTGATATTGATATATATTCACCTTCTCCAACACCATTACCTGTAGCAGATCAAAAGGTAAATCAAGATGTAATTAACTTGCTTGAAAAAAACCATGTTCAGTTTCATCCATTCCATAAACTAAAAGCAGTATCAAACGGAAAATCTCTAGAATTTGAATTTAATGGTGAGAAAAAAGAACAATTGGTGAATTATAACCTTTTAGTAATCATTCCTCCACATCGACCTCCGTCAGTAGTAAAGAAGTCTAGTTTAATCAAGAATGGTCAAAATTGGATTGAGGTTGACAAATTTACTTTAAAAACAGAATATGAAAATGTTTTTGCAATAGGAGATGTAACAGAAATTAAAGTTGATCAGAAGGTATCCATCCCCAAAGCTGGGATATTTGCCGAAGGCCAGGCAAAGGCAGTTTGCGAACAAATTGTAGACAATATTAAAAATCAATCAAATAATTCCAGGTTCGATGGAAAAGGATTTTGCTTTATGGAGATAGGTGATAAAAAAGCAGGGTTTATAAACACAAATTTTTATAATCCAGGCGGTCCACTTACAATTCTTGAACCACCTTCTGAAGAGTCATATAGAAAGAAAATCGATTTTGAGAAAAACAGACTAAATGATTGGTTGATGTAATTACAATGATTAATTATTCAGATATATTGGAGTGATTAAATGCTCTGTAAAGAAGGATTTTAAATGTTATTTTCAATCAAATGAGTTTGATTATGTAAAGTAGTATTAGATAATTATGCCAAAATGACAGTAATTTTTATTATGCAAATTTAATATTTGTTGTGTTTTACGATTAAAACGTTTATTGAAATAATTCTTCTTCGACTTGTATATATATCATAATAATATTTTTTAAAGATATTGAAATAGAGAGTTTATATACATATCAAAGTATAAAGTTTGATTTTATTTTACAAAAATGAATTATCAAATACAATATAATTATAATATTTGTTAATAAAATTTGATGTATATTGCAAAGCTTTTTATATTTTTATATAAAATATGTGTTTGATATAATGTTATAATAAAAGATAAACAAATTTTTGGAATAATTATTTGGTTTTGTCATAAACATTCTCAAAACGCAGCTAATCAGGAGCCTCATTTTAGATTAAACCATTATTCAAGAAATTAGAATAATCAATAAAGATGGGTATTTATAGGTAAATGTGGTTTATTAGAGGGAAAGATTGAAAAAAATTTTCTTTTCCACTATTCCATTAATTTTAATAATTTTTATTATTTGTATAATGTCATCTTTAACCCAAAAAGTTGAAAGGTACATTACGGATAACATTACAACCAATACAACAAGGTTATAACAGTTCCAAAGTGATAATTATTGGTTTTGATGATTCTCCAATAAGTCAATTCACTTTGGCAAAACCCATTTTAGATAAATATGGTTTCAAAGGTAGTTTTTTTACAGTTTGTTCTTATGTAAATAAAGGTAGTGAAGGTTTAGATAAATCACGTATGAGCTGGCAAGATATCAATGCCTTACAAAATGAAGGCCATGATATAGAATCACATACAATGACCCATACTGATCTGAATTTTAAATCACAACAAGATTTAATAAATGAGGTAGGCGGATCAAAGCAATGCCTTTTAAATCATGGAATCAATTCTAATGTTTTTGCATATCCTGCTAGTACTGGAAATCAAAATGCTACGATAATTAATGCTGTTTCTAACTATTATGATTGGGCAAGAAGCGGGGATGCACCTTTGGCGTTTTTGCATTGCAATGGTTATAAAATAGAGAACAATTGTTCACCAATTAACAAAAGAGGATTGATACCCTATGAAAATAGATATGATGTTCGAAATTGGAGCGATCGTCCAAAAGCACAGACTCCAAATCTATTACCTGTGCCTTTTAATAGTTTACAGATGCTTAACCAATTCATTGAGGAAGTAAATCTTCAATCAAAGTATAACAAAAATGGATGTATAAATGCAATTCCAATAGTTGTATATCATGACTTTGTAAAAGATAGTAACCTAACATATTTGCCAACCAAATCAATAACTGAGGATGGCTTATTTGCATCAGAAATGAAATATCTTTATGACAATGGATTTAAAGTGTTAAAGTCATCAGATTTTGGATATAATCCAATTAATGGTTCTATGTATATCAAAGGACCTACCAATGAGCTAATGAAAAATTGTTAAATTGCCATCGAATTTTACAATATTGAAATAGGAATGTTTATGAATGGAGCATTAAAACATATTTGTCTTACTTTTTCTCAATACTATACCAATTAACATAAGTAAAGAAACAAGGTTTATAGCTATGAAGATTACAATATTACTAAATAATATTTGACACTTAACAAAACGTCATTTGAAAGATTATATCAAATAGAGACGGATATCAAGGTAAAGGAAAGAATGCTCCTTGGTACTTAATGTTGTATACCATGGTAAGATTGCAGCACAGGTTTCCAGAGAGATTCATAGGAGTAGGAGCTGGTCATGTCAATGGCTGAAAAGATACAATGATGAAGGTATATCGGGATTAAAAGATAGACCAAAAAGCGGAAGACCCGGGTTATCCATAGAGATAGAACATAAGATAAAGACCATTTTAAAGGAGAGTAACTCAGGCTGGACCACAAAACAAGTTGAAGGGTTGATCATACAAAATACAGGAGTAAAGTATCATCATAATTACATTTACCGCATTATTAGAAAATGGGGCTTTAAACAAAAAGTGCCAAGGAAAGTACATGTAAACAGTGCATCCAAAGAGGAGAAAGAGGATTTCAAAAAAAGGTCAGTCGAATACTTGTGGATATCAGACACCAAAAAGAAGACTTTACAATAATATCTGAAGATGAATCCTTTATTTTTTATGATTCTTTGGTAAGGAGAGTCTGGATAGATAGAAAAAAGAGGCCAGTAGTAAGGATAACCGGTTCACATAAACATTCATGTCTTTTTGGAGCCATAAGCCTGGAAGGTAAACAACTATTTAGACAATACGATAAATTCAACGGTAATACATTCCTTGATTTTCTAAATATTATTCATACCAAGTTTCCAAAATGTTATTTGTTGATGGATAAAGCATCTCCACGTTATAAATCAAAGAAGGTAAAGGACTATCTTGAACAGAATAAAGATACTATTATTCCAGTATATCTTCCAACTACAGCATCTCCTGATTTTATGGTAATGGAAGAGATATGGAATATCGCTAAACGGAATCTACTTGTACTAAAACAATATTCATCCTTTGAGGATTTTAAGGAAAAGATATCTTGCTACTTTAGAACAAAAAGATTTAGTCTTAACATGAGAAACTATCTGCTAAGAGATGTTTAGGAACATATGTTAATTGGTATATTTTTTCTCTATTAGAAATAAACGCAGTTTAACGAAGACTATATTTTATTACAATACTTTTCGATGATAGAATTATTTAGCGTACTTTTACTAATTGGTATACATTGCATAGTAGTTTATAATGTATAAAGATTGTTGGTCTTGTATTGGTGTTGAGACGTAGTCTTTGAATATAGAATTAAATGCGTTAAGATATAATCTGATGGTATGTGGATATAACAGCTTATATTAATTATTGACAATATATTTTTTAATTTAAAATTTTTACTACGGTAATTATTCCAAATATTTGATTAAATGGAAAAATTTTTGAAATTCGTCGGAAGTATTGAACTATTATGTAGTATCAACAATAATATACCAATTTTACTAATATAATAAATTGATTTACAAAACATTAAAATTATCGATAGTGATATATAGAATATATTTTTTTAATAATGCAAATAGAAAAATATTTGTTATATATATTTTAAAGTATTTGATATTATCTGAAGTTGATCATATATCAATTACGTTATTGATGGATAATTATACTGATAGATTGATATCTGAATCGTATCCGGCAATTCGTCCATTGATGATAAAGAATGAGCGATTTCTTCCACCTCCTATTGCAGAACATGGTTTTTCTGCTTTAATCAATATCCGTTCTAATTATGAAGATGAAAAGAGAAACCCAAATAATACCTATAAAGGAAATACATTTCTTTTTGATTGTGGCGTAAGTGAAAATGGTGTTTTATATAATGCAGATATATTAGGAATAGATTTTAAGTCTATAAATGCAATAATCCTTAGCCATGGACATCTTGATCACTTTGCAGCCCTTTCAAATATTCTTGAAAAAATAGGTACGCCTACAAGATTAATTTGTCATCCAGATGCATTTTTAAAAAGATGGATTGTATTTCCTAATGGTAAGGATAAAGCAAAAATGCCATTCTTGGATAAAGATGACTTACAAAGAAAGGGTGCCATTGTGATAACTAAAAAGGGACCAGTATTGTCTCTAAAAACAATATTGAATATTTATCACCATTAACAAACACGTATTTGCCTTTTTCTTTGCCGAAATTATTAATTACTGGTCAGATACCACGAAATACCTCTTTTGAGAATGGATTTCATTACAATACAAGGAAGATGATTATAGTGGTAAACCTACTTCTGACTCATTGGTAAAGACGATCAACTATTGTTGCAAATGTTAAAGGAAAAGGATTGGTAATTATTAGTGCTGTGCACATTCTGGCATTATTAATACAATCCACTATGCTAAATTCCTTACAAAATATTATAAAATATTTGCAGTTTTAGGTGGTTTTCATCTAACAGGTGGAAGAATGTATGATGATGTGATTGAATTCACAATAAAAGAATTAAAAAAAGCAAATCCAAAATATATTGTTCCATGTCATTTTATGGATGGAAGCTACAAACAGAATAATTCAAAATGCCAGAACAGTTCCTGCAATCCAGTGTATGTTCTGAATTTCCCTTTGAATGAAAAGCATTTGCTCTTAATTAAATTAATTTGCAAATCTATGCCAATTATTTAGTATAGCGATTCGAAATGAGCATAATGCATTAAAAAGTTAAAGAAAAAAATTGAGTAATTCAGTCATTAAGGAAATAATTCAAAGTTAATAAATCGATTCAATGTTGTTATTTCCAGTTCACTTATTTGTTTTTTTAATTGTTATTAAATATCTATTTGAACAGAACATAATATTTAGAGAGTAATTACCTCTATTAACGGCATATATCCTTCTATAATAAATCTGCAGATATGTCAGATATTTTAGAATTGCTCGTCAAATGTTTTGTTTATGTTGTTTCTTTATTCAAGAATAATGATTTTGTTTGATTGGTTCTTTGTTATTAATGAAATCTATTTAGTACTTACTTTTATAATTCTGCAAATGCTTCTCTATTTTCAATTTTAAATTATTGATGAGATTTAAACATATGCTATTCTTCTAAAAATTGTTTATGTCCGTGTTCTTTTTGTATATAACTATTTAGCTCTTTCTCATTTTTTCAAGGTAATTGCATATCTAGATGTTCTTTTATTTTGTGTCCTTGAAGATAATTGACTAGTCGCATGAGAACCATTGTGAATCCCCACATATTTTTATAATAAAAGAAATGTTTTAAAAATTTATTTTATAAATATGAAATTGAATTTTAAATGTAAAATATGGTCGATGAAAATCTTTTGTATTTTTCCAACTAATAGAAATTGCCATTTAAGATATTGCTGTATTGTTAATGAATTATTTCTTTGTTGTAGTAGTCAG
>CAWISD010000031.1:0-10303 GCA_963838615.1 uncultured Nitrososphaeraceae archaeon | reverse complement strand
TCTATCATTAAGAACAAGAACAGATATATAAAAGCAAAGGTGGTAGATAGCTTTTGTGTTTTATTATAAAAACTATGACAAATTGTATAGCATATTTATGTTAATTGGTATAATAAAACAATGTGAAGAATGCAATGAAATTGGCAAGAGTACGTATTGCAATAATTGTATAAAGTCCATTGATTTTTTAAGTTTTCCGATATAAAAATACCAATAACCGGTTTGTTGATGGGGAATCAATAGACGAAATAAAAGCTTACACCTGGCATGATGCAATAGAATTTATCAAGAACAATTTTTATCAGGATTGGCAGGATTTAGATATAAATTGTGAAAAAGAATTTGCATGACATAGAAGAAAAAACAACTACTTCTAATTTTGTTTCTCCTGAAAGTGATCATAAAAATAAGGATTATTCATCGTATAAAATATACTTAAATAAAAAAACGAATTTAATCCATAATCTTTGAAGAAAATAGGAGTGGACGCTACAGTTGTAAGGTATACTTAAACAATATTCCTCCACCAAAAATTATTCTACACTATAACAGAATTAAGAAAAATAAACATCTGTATAGTAATTGTATTAAAAACTAAACTTTAATTATAATAGAAATATAAAATATTTGCTTATTATAAAAAAATTCAACTAAAACAAATAAAAATAACTAATTACCAAATGAGTCGATAACATTTATAGTATCAACGTAGACAAACTTATGATGTTGTCGCTTTCTTGTCTATCTAGTTATCTTCTTCGTCACCTTCTAACAAATCTTCTTCAAAGCCTTTATCTTCATCGTCCTCTTCAGCAACAAATTCCATAGACTAAATTTTTTTATAAATTCATTCTATTAAAGATTTTGATAAATTTATTTTTTTATTTTAACTGTAATTGATAAATATAAATTTTGTATTTATGAAATCGAATGGTAAATGCAAATTGTATGGTAGTTTTTCAAAAAATTTCCATTTTCATATTATGAAGGTAAAAGATAAAATAAAGATAAATTTAATATTTATATAATTTTTATTAGATGACAAATCTTAACTGTGAAATACTAGTTTTATTTTACAATCTATAGTATTGCTATTTTCAAAAAAAAATCCTAATAAACGATGGAAATTAGAATATTTTGATACCGTCTATAAAATATATGATTGGAATAAGAATTTAGCTGGATATTTTTTTCCCAATTATGATACGGTAAATGAATCCGAGGTTATGGAAAAAGAACATAGTAAAAATTACGATTTCGATGAGGAGACAACAGTCATAGATAAAATGAATAAAGAAAATCAAAAGGTCTTTGGCGGCAACCTCATGCTTCCAATGATCAAACTTTATCTTCTTGATTATGAAGAAGGAATTAATTTGGATTATGCAATTTGTTCGTTAGAGGATAATGCCCAAAGAGTAAAAAAATGGAAAGATTGGATACAAAATAATCAGTCAGAATTCAATTTAATTGGTTGTGCAATATATACATCAAGGGAAGATAGGAACATGCTATCCATAGTTCTTGGTATCGATATGTATATGGTATTAGGAGAAAAAGAACTTGTAATTATCTTAAAGCCATTGCTAGATAATTTACATGAGAATGAAATGATTTAATTTGTAAGTTATTTTTAGAATTTGAGAACCATCGCAAAATATATTCTTCGGGTCTTTAATTCGCTAAAACTATGTTAATTCTCTTTTATATAAATAAAAATCATTATAATAACAGATGAAACCTATTTTAAATTAATAAAAAATAATTGAATGTTTTCAAAGTTATGTGTTACTTTGACGTTTGGGTGTGTTGCAATTCCTCAAATGACTTGGCCTTTGGAATATAAGCTTCCTGGGTAGTAATCACTATTGAATAAGGTCCTTTCAACACCAAATTTCCTTCACCGATATATTTCAACGCTACATCAGTAACAGGATCTCCAAATCCGAATTGTCCATGGTATACACACATGGTAGGAGCTGATGATATAGCTTGCAAATAGCCTAATGGCATTGAGAATAAGTCTGGTGCTCTGCCAACTAGCACTTGAAATATTGGTTGTGCCGGATTATTTTTATTGCAAGGAAAAGTAACTGCGATATGCCCTTTACTTGCATAAGGTGTTGAATCAGCTATTAACATAATTTGGTTTTTGCTAAAATTTTGACCATTAAGCAATATTGTTGACGAAGTTTTACCTGTATCAGCTTGATGAATATAATCTGTTCCTGTAGAGATGAGATTATAAAGTGCAGAATCAAGATTCAGATATTGATCCAAAACATTTCTCAAAGTCCCTGTTGTATAACTGACGGTAATAATGAATGCTATGTACACAAGCAATACAAAACAAATTAAAATTAAGGTTGTTTGAGATAAACCCATACACTTTCAACCATCTATCTATTAATAAAGTTATCCATATTTTATAGATAAAATATGAATTTTTGATAATTTAATTATTTTTTTTTATATTTTTTACAAATTACTATTAGGTTTCATAAAGAAAGTCTTATTTTATAAAATAAAATTCTGAAACAATTTAAAAGATAAGATTATTGTCTTTTTTGTATACTATTGATGCAAATATGTTGAATATTTTTTAAATAAATCTTTTCAATTGCTCTGTTGCATCATTCTTAAAATCTCTGAATTTACAATCTATTTTGTCTAAATCGAGATTATTTTATTATACCGTGATGCTTTTAGCATCATTTCCTGTATCATGTTCTTTAATCTAACAGAATAAACATACTCTCCAAACATCCTATTTATAGATGAGAATACTGTTTCTACAATCCATCTTTTTCCATAGCTTACGCTATCCTTCCACTTTTGCAAATCATTTTTCTGGGATATGACTGATAGGTTTCTTAGAATATGTCCTTTTTTCAATAGAACTTTAGCATTCTTTCTTACTTTTATGCCGGGCAGGATTCCATTGTACGCCATACATCTAAAAATATTATTACCTTCATAGGCACCATCATCAGCAAATAATTTGCCTATTATTTTATTTGATTTTACAATATCATTAACCAAATCTAGTAACACCTTACTGTCATGAACATGCTCATCGGTTACCTTTATCGAAAGAATTTTCTTGGTCTTCACATTAACTGCTATATGGATTTTCAAAAATCCTTTTTTTTCATATTCCATTTCTTTCTCATCCACCTGCCTCTGTTGGTAACCTTGATACCTGTACTATCTATTGCAATTACAAGATAGTCATCTTCAAATTCATTGATTTTGCTATCATCTATCTTAATATCTAACCTGTTTTTCCTTCGATGCTTATTGTACTGTAACTAGGAATAGAAGAAGGTACTTTCCCTTTAGCATGTCCTTGTGTTATTCCTTCTTCGGTCTATAGATATGACAGATGAAAATATATCTTGGAATATCCAAGTAAAATAAGAAATATATCATGATAGTGAAACGGTTCTTAATCCAACCTTGTCTTTGTTAAACTCTTTTAATCCAGCATCCCAGTTAACAATAACATCAAACTTATCAGTATTTCACCTCTAACAAGAGATTGGTTGTAGGCAGACCATTTCACATGTTTTCTTAAAAGAGGTTAACTAAATGTATTTGGAAAAAAGGAATCATGCAACAAAGCACTTTTCAATATGTTATTTATATTAGAAATAGAAATTAATTTTAAACGGCCTACTAAGATTATGATCAAACTATAGAATTGTATAAGGTATAAATTAAAAAAGTTTATCTTTTATGTTAAATTTAATTATATTTATTGTAACAATAAAATAAAATAAAATAAAATAATTTTAAGGAAATAAAAATGCGTTATTATTTTATAAAGATATCATACACATGATTCATTTAAATAATCAAATTAAAGGTAAAAACAATCTGGTAAATATTCTTTTGAGAATCTTTAAAATTTGTTCACAAATATTTTAATATCATTTGATTAATTAACCTGTACATTTAAAAATTAATATATTAGAATAAAGTATCTAATACTATAGATGCAAAATGATTAATAGCGATGTTACTGTTAGTGATCAGGAAGAAACATTTATTAAATTTTATGCTACTGAGTTACGCAAGAAAAGGCAACAAATCAATAACAATGATAGAGGATTTAATGAACTGGAAGATGAAAGAAGGCAAGTTTTTCAACAAGCGGTAAGAACGCCAGGTCGCAGGGGAGAAATAATAAAAAAAGAAGAAATAGAAAAAGAATTCACTCGTCGTTTTAAAGAAGACGATCCGACCTATCACAAATAATCCTTTACTTTCTTTTTAAATTATTTAACTTTAAAATCATAATAACTTTTGTTATTTTTACATACGCTTTAATTTATGCTATTAAAAAAGTACTAGTTATTATTAATTTTCCTTTTATTTTTTGTTTTTAATTTATTGTAAATTCTATAAAATAGCCTATATGTAATCATGCATTATATCAAACCTGTTGTTTATTGTAGAATCATAATATGAATTAAGAATTCAGTAAGGAAATAAACCTAATGAATATAGCCGATCACTTTTATCCTTAATGTAATATTACTACCGTATACTTAAAAATGGTAATGATTATTCAAACTTGTATTAAATAGTTCATTTATTTCTCGCATGTCTGAAAATGCATCTTAATTCAAATAAACGAATAGTAATTTTATTTCATATTCAATATTTTTATTTTTAAAACTCTTTCATATAATGTAGTATTGCTTGAAACAAATAGGGCGATTCCACAACCTAACAAAATACCTCCTACTATATCAAAAGGAAAATGAACTCCTAAATATAATCTTGAGAAACATACAAGCCCTGCTTCAACAACCAGGAAAAAAGAAATCAATTTTTGTTTCGGGGTATTTCTAAATATTACTGCGGCAACTAAGGCGCCAGCTGATGTTATACTTGCATGACCTGATGGATATGCTTTGTCTGAATTAGGTTCTGTATAAAAACTATCGTAAGAAGGAATAGGCCTATCTCTATTTACCATATCTTTGATAATGATATTTGCAGGTATAATGATCAAGAATGAAACTATTATGATAAGAGCAGTCATTTTTCCATCATGACCTCCAAATAAAAACATTAATACTAACACAATTATCCAAAAATATTCTCTACCATAGTCTGATAAAAATTTCATAAATGGGTCTAATACCGATGTATGAAAATAATGAGAAAATTGTAATACCGAATTATCAATATGTATTAAAATACTACTATTGCTATTTGGTTTAAATCCATGGTTTACACCAGAATATATGCCGATTGTTAGAATAGTAAAAATTCCTAATACAATTATAGATGAAAACAGATTTTTATTAAATTTAATATAATACATAATTATTTGCTCCATCAATACCAATTTTTTTTGGCGATTTTATCATACAATTATCTAAAATAGATTGTCTAGGTAGTTCTATTTCATTCTTTTTCTATAACATATGAATTATACTATATATCGATTTTATCTGCATATTTTTCTTTTGATTGTTTTTGTTCTCTATTGAAAATTTTTTTATCATAATCTGCTATACAGCCTTAACAGCAGAACCAAAAGGAAATATTCTATCCTATAAATAACAGAATAAAAAAAATTCTGAAAGTATCTGTACAATCTTTCATGAGATTGGTTTAAATTTGCAAAAGATTTTTTGAGTAATAAGACATACGATAATGCAATATCAATTATCACTCATAATTTTTTACAATATACTGATACAAATATATAAATGAAAATATAGTAACATCAATAAATTGTTGCTATGGTTTAGTTACTTGTATCAAATTGCTTATTTATAATGAATTATTCTAAATAGTAATGGAAACAAAAACAAGTAGTAGAAAATTGATGGCTACTTCAATTATAGGATTATCATCAAATTCACTCTTATTATCCGCATTTATAATATCGCATCTTGGATTAACAAAATCTAATAAAAATAACACTAATTTTAATATAAAGAATAATTTTAGATTAAATCTTCATTATACTAATCAAAAAACTTACTGTATTAATAATGGTATTGATAAAATGACTCGATCTATTTAATGTGTATTACTGATAAATTAAGTTTCAATGACAATAAATGGGATTTAAATATATCGTTAGAAAAAAAGGGCGAATATGAAATTGATAGTAAATAATCATAATACAATAGAAAAGAATATACATATTTATTTTTCTACCGTTATATTAAAGATCATATACTTCGAAGATTCACTTTTTGGAAAAATAAAGGTCATATGATAAATGACTGAATCACATCACAAGCTTACAAAATTTTTCCTCGTTGTATCCATATTTGCAATTGTTGCATCGGTCTTGGCCATATATAGTACCATTATGGGCTCAGAAAATAGCTCAAAGAAAAATGATCTCCAAGTACAAACTCTTTCCCATCTAACAAAGTCCCAAGACTGGTGGAATGATTATCAATCACATAAATTAAGAGAAAAAATATTTCAAGTACAAATAGATAATTTAAATAACACTATACATCAACAGGCACCCCAAATAAATAAACATGATCAGGATATGTATAAACAATCACTTGCTAAATATCAATCACTTCTTGACAAATTACATGCTAGTAAATCAGTTAACGATTCAATTGCAAATTTAAACGATAAGGCAACAACTGAAGAAAAACTATATGATAAATCATTGATTGCTTTCTCAGATATCTCAAAGACTATAGAAACATATGATATGATAACTATTTTATTGATAATAGGGGCAGGATTAACAGGACTTGCAGAAATTGCAAAGAATAAACTTCTAGCATATGCAGGATTTGGTATTGGGGGATTAGGCATTGCGATATTAATCTACATATACATTAATCCTATGGGCTTTATTTAACTGATACTAAATCGGTGGATCGATCCATTTGGATTATGTTATCTAAATGTTTATTCTTCCGTGTTCTCTTTCATAGTCATATAAATCGATAAATGATTTGTATTTCTATGTCATATTTTTCGTATATTAATTCTTCTACTTTTAGAAATTCGTATATGACTATATGGATATACGACTTCTCTACCTGTTTTTCCTGATAACCCCTTTGGATATTTGCTTATACTTTATTCCATTAAGGTTAAGATAATTTTTGAATTTGGTGGATTTAACTTCTTTACTCACAGTCATGCATTACATTCATAGATTTGTCGTAGAGTTTGACCTATTCTTTGAGAATCGACAATATACTTCTTTAATATCTATTCTGCATCCTAATTGCTAATTACTTTTCTTGCGCAATCACATATAACATGAATGAAGGTAGTAATGTTTGAACCATTCTATTTTCTATACTATCTCTATGATGATAACAATATCTTCATTATATAACATTCACATCATATTTTCTTTGTTAATTTTATATATTTAGAGCCTATCCCAAAATTATCTTTCTATAGATAATGATACTGCATGACAGATGTATTAAGCCAAGATAGTTCTATATTTTCTTTTCATATCCGATAAGTAGTGTTCTAAATCGGTTATGCCATCACAAATTTGTTCTTTCTACAACCATCTTTTATTTTTCGCATAAGAATATTTCTTGTGGTTCCATATCACTATCATCTTCTCTTTCTTCTGTCCTCTTTTTCTTTTATATGGTATATGGGGAATATAGCCTCTTTTGATAATTTGCTGTCTTACTGATTTAGAATGGTACGCTCTATCAAGGCATAGATGCTGTTGATACTGCTTTCTTGCCTTATTCTTTGTGAAAGATGTTATAGAAGGTCGTCGTTTGATAACCGAATTATCAATTACATCTATTATTATTTTTATGTCATGAATATTTGCTGATGTTATAATAGAAGAAAGTGGAATACCGTTTTCATCTGTTAAAATGTGCCTTTTTGTGCCCAGTTTGCTTCTATCAGTGGTGGGATTGCTTCCAGTCATTGCCCCCCTAAAGGCGATTTTATGGATATACTATCGATAGATTGTCACATCCGTCTGATTCCTTTTTTGTTATCATAAGTTTTCAATAAATTAATACATATCTTTTTGAATATGTCTAACTTAATCCACTGTTGAAATCGTCTATGGCTTGTTGAGCCTGAACCAAATTCCGAAGGTAGCATTTTCCTTTGACATCCGGTTCTAAGAACATAAACAATACCATTTAACACTTTTCTATAAGGAATTACAGGACGATCTATAGTGTTATTTGGTTTTTCATCTGGCAATATTGCACTAATCTCATTCCACAATTTATTAGAAATCTTTGTAATAGTATGTTTATTCTTATTCTTATGGCGATTGCAATAGGACACATATTAATCAAGAATTAAATCAAGCTATATTTCTACCGATTTTTGGGATAGGCTGTCAATTAAATATATTTCAAGTTTTTTTATATAAATAAATAAACAATATAGCTAATCCTTATTTATACAAAATATTTACTAATATCTATAAATAATATATCCATACCTATGGGACAATCTTCAAAAAAACATTAAATTTTATGTTCAATTTATTTTTTATAATTGTAAAATGAAAATGTTTTTGTGTATTTCTTTACTTTATAATAGAAATACGTTTAAAACATAAAATAATACTGTAGGCACATGAAAAACAAAAATAATCAACAATGGTATTGATTCCTGCAATACTTTTGTTATCATTATTGATAACATTTAATTTTGAAGGATATATAAAGATATTTTCTACATCGGGCTATCATCATCAAATCTTGCAGCATTTGCATTTCAAAATTCATTGCAATATTCCTATGATAACATTCAAAATATATTTCATCATAATATCAAAATGCCAAATATAAATTTTGTATTAAAGGAAAATAATTCCCCCTCATTATTATCACTATTATGATTATATTAAGAGGTTAATTTCTTTTAATGCTGTTGTTAATAGGGAATCTAAAATAAATAATTGCGTTAATAAAGAGAACAATAGTAATATTACTTCAAAATCCAACAAAATACCAAACTTCGATTATGTATTATACTGTATATATGCAAAGCTCTTTTATATTTTTATATACAATATGTGTTTGATATAATGTTATAATAAAAGATAAACAAATTTTTGGAATAATTATTCGGTTTTGCCATAAACATTCTCAAAACGCAGCAATCAGGAGCCTCATTTTAGATTAAACCATTATACAAGAAATTAGAATAATCAATAAAGATGGGTATTTATAGGTAAATGTGGTTTATTAGAGTGGAAAGATTGAAAAAAATTTTCTTTTCCCCTATTCCATTAATTTTAATAATTTTTATTATTTGTATAATGTCATCTTTAACCCAAAAAGTTGTATAGGTACATTACGGATATCATTACCGCCTTTACAAAAATGGATTTAATAGCTCAAAAGTAATAATTCTTGCTTTTGATGATTCACCAAAAAGTTAGTTTACTTGTGGTAGTCATCTTAGATAAATATGGATTTAAAGGTAGTTTTTTTACAGTTTGTACTTATGTAAATAATGCTATTAGTCGTCTTGGAGATAGACTCTTGTGATGAATTGGGAAGATATCAAAACTTTACAGCAACAAGGACATGATATAGAATCACATACTATGATGCATACTTCTCTCTTGATAATAAATCACAGCAGAATTTAGATATATGAAATAGGTGCTTCAAAGCAATGTCTTTTGAATCATGGTATTAACTCTACAGTTTTTGCATATCCTGCCAGTACAGTCATGAAATGGCACAGTAATCGATGTTGTCTCCCAATACTTTGATTTGGGCATATCTGGAGATGCTGCCTTTAGCATTTTGCATTGTAATGGTTATAAGATAGAGAATGACTGTACACCTTTTAATAAAAATGGAATGAAACAAATATGAAAATAGATATGATATTATGAATTGGAGCTATCGTCGAAAATCCCATGGAGCAATCAAATCAGTTATCTACGCCCATGAATATTTCATAAATGTTTACCCAATTTGTTCAAGAAGTAAATCTTCAATCAGAATATAACAAATATGGACGCATAGAGGCAATTCCTATAGTTGTATATCATAACTTTTTGGTAGACAAAAACCAACATATATCAACCAAATGAATCATTCACAGATGTGCTTGTTTACAAACGAAATGAAATATCTTCATGATAATGGATTTAAAGTTTTAAAAACATCTGATTCTGGATATAATCCAATTACCAATTATATTTATATTAAAGGACCTACTAATCCATTAATGAAAAATTGTTAAATTGCCATCGAATTTTACAATATTGAAATAGGAATGTTTATGAATGGAGCATTAAAACATATTTGTCTTACTTTTTCTCAATACT
>CAWISD010000030.1:0-55981 GCA_963838615.1 uncultured Nitrososphaeraceae archaeon | reverse complement strand
GTATAACAAACTACATTCGAGAAAGAGAATAGTGGTAGAGAGCACATCATCTGTCGATTGAAAAAGTACAGGATAATGAGCGAAATATTCAGAAATAGACTAAGAAAAAGTACGATAAGTGTCAGTATAGTATATCCTCTTCACCATCTGCATTGTATATTATGGTAGCCAATTCAGGATATGATGATTTAACTGTATGAATATAGCAAAAAGGTATTGGGAATAGATCTGGTTTGTCCTTATAGAAAGATCTAAAAAATACTCCTAATGGAGGCTTGACTGCATGTTTTTATGAATCGGTATTGGGATAGATTATCTACAATCGTAGAGGAATATCTATAAATCCGTCATTGATAGAACATATAAAATCTGTGTTTAGGATAGATTCATTACAATCGCATGAATTTCACACTTTGTATCTGCAATTGTACTTTTGTCTGTTTTGCTTTATCAGAATTTGTTGGGTTTAAAGGCCTACACAGGAAATATCAGTTAATGGAAAGTCTTAAACTGATGACAGGCGACGACATGTCAAACATTGTAACACTATCTCCTTTTCAGACGGCTCGATATACTAAATTTTTTTGACCCACAATTTTCACATATAAGACCGCTTCTGTTTTCACTTTGATTATCTGGTATTTGTCCTCGTAATCAATATTGTTATACTGGTTTCTCATCCTTTACAACAGCAAGATAGCAAAGACGGTTCATCTAACGCCAACGCAATTGTTATCCTCAAGACTTATCAAGGTTAAAAGATAGGATAGATAGTCATAGGATCACGTCTCTAGAAAGCTATCGAGGACGATGAATATAGACCATGCATGGAGGAACCCCCGTTTGAAATGCAATGGTTCAAGTCCTACTCCCGGCGCCTTACTCGCGGATTCAACCATCTCTTTAAAATATTAAAAGCATCTTCTGGATATTATCCAAAACAAAGACAAACAATCAAAGATGAAATAAAAGAAAAATGGCAAAAATCAAAAGATCGTCATTTAGGCCAATATTTTTTACCATCCATATCTGCGTCATCTTTGCCTGCAATGAATTCAGATATTCGAAATGCTAATGCGCTAATAGTCAGCGATGGATTCACACCTAGCGGACTTGGTATTATGGAACCATCTATAACATATAATCCATCATAACACTCTTTACTTTCCATATTTCCTTTAAAAACTCTACCCAATCCATCCGCTACTCCTTTTGAAGAATCTATTCCCATGGAACATCCACCAAGTGGATGAGCAGTAATTTCCAATTTACTTTTTTGATCCCAAATGGAATAATGAATTATCTGCACCATCTCTTCCAATTTCTTTAGAAAATAATTTCATGGTATTGATAATTTTGTCATATACTGGATGGTTTAAATCATATTTATCCTTCAAATCTAGGTCATCTTTTTCTTTATTTAAAACTAATTGATCATTTCCCTCATCTATTCCCATTCCAAAAAGCATGATTATTTTACTTAGATTTTCATCGATGGTTTGTGCTCGAGTTTTATCATCTAGAATTATTCCCTTTAGATCTGTAATGATTTCTGCTATTTTATTAGTTAAAAAAATGGAAGATGATATATTGAGACCTCATACCAATTTTTCTAGTTGATTTGCTGTAGTAGTATCGCTAATCTTATTAAGATAATTTCTCTAAACATATCTGAAAAATTAGTTTGTGGAAGAAATGAGTTGACTTTTTTCTGTAATGTCATAAGATAAAATATTGGAGATAGAATCTCACCAAACATTTTTGGAATACCAAGATCCTCTAATGAAAATTCAAAGTCTTCAGTAATACGGTTGTTAAATTGTGCAATAGATGTTAGCTGTGGGCCTCTACTATCGTCAACTATTTCTTTTGTAGGATTTATTATTCCAAATGTATCCCCGTTGGTTGAAAATCTAGTGCCAAGTTTATCACTTATCTGGAGTTTTTCCTTTGATTGAAGAAGAATTTCAGATGACCCCAGAGTTCCTGCAGACAAAATGATTTGTTTTGTTTTTATTATTTTATCTATCCCTTTAATATTGTCTCTATAATCTTTGAAAAATATTTTGTACTTGTAAGACATATTATCGTCATTATCATTATCATCTTTGTTATTTTCTTCAATATGATCAACTTTGCATAATGGAAAAATATCTATTGGTTTTCCATTTGATATTGCATCATAGAGTTGTTTATTCAATGTATGTCTTGCATACGGTATACATCCTAAACCGCATCTGCCTTGGCGTTGGCAAACATTATTTTCTTTAGAGTATTTTGTTTTCTCGGCTTTTGTCGGATGTGAATTATTAAACAATCCATCATTGATGTTTGTGATAGAGAGTTTTGCATCAAGACTCTGTTCATTCATTAACTTGTGAGTTTGAGAGTTGATTGCTTTGGCTGCATTTTGAAATGCTTTGGTTCTTGGAAGTTTGAATTTCCTAGCCCAGCGGTAGTTGTAATTGTATTTACTCCTATAAATTTTTCAGCAATATCAAAATAATCAAAGATTTTTTTGTCGATATCTGTAGAATCCTCGGTAAATCTATCGGCATCTTTTCCATATATATCTTGAAAAGAATATTTTGAATCTAGCGATATCTCTTCATTTTGAATGGCCCAATTTTTATAAACTTGCGGATCCGGTCTTGCGGTAAGATTAAAATAGACTAGAGAACCACCGCCTACTCCACTAGCAGTAACTACATGAACATTTTGCATGGCTTTATGGTCATAGAGTCCCCTTATACTGTTGAAGGTTCGAGTGTTTGCAAACAATCTGAAAATCCCATTAATATTGTCATGGTAAGCCCATACACCATAAGGAATGTTTTCTTTTTCTAAATATTCTCGTATTGTAGGTTTTTCATCAATAGTGCCATCAGAAGTTGCAGGCATTTCAGGACTTACCCACCATTGTCCACGCTCTAAAATACATACTCTATCCGTATGAGAAGGATCTTTGTTTCTAACTTGTTTGCCAGCGTTAATGCTGAGATCGTACCACCAAATCCCGAACCAACGACAACAAACTCATAGTAATCATTTGGTGCCGGATGGTTTTGGAATATGGTAGTAATGTCAATGTTATTTATATCCTCTATTGTATCACTTTTCCATTTTGTGTTACCATGTGAATCGATAAACTTGGTAAACTCTTTCTGATGCTTCCCTTCCCTTACAGATACGAATTTCTTGAAAGGATCTGATACAACCAAATAAACTTTTTCAATATTCAACCCAAATCTAACTGTCGGTAATATTTTAAATCGACCTTCATTATCTACTGTTACAGGGGATGCAATGTGTCTATGAAGAAGGGATTCAAAAAGATTATGTTCAAATGCTTCAATCATGATATTGCCAATTATGGGTTTATTGTTTGAATCATGGATTCATGGATTCTACCTACAATATATACCATATTCTTATTTCATATAATCATCTAGTGTCTGATATAAAAGGAGTTTCGATTTGAAAATCTGGAATGGAAATGATGTGGATATTGATTGTTCCATCCATAGTTTAGCATCTAACTTGCAGTAGTTGGGAATTTTGTTGGGGAATATTATAGAGTGGATGAATTAGCCGTTGCAAAAGATGATCCCGGATCTGAGGGTAATGACTTTTGGATAATGAATCTTTAATAGATGATCAATTTAGGAATTAAATATGAAGGTTTTTTGGACAACAGGTCATATGATAGCAATGAAAGGATAGGGTGTTGATAAACTAATATTCATAAAGATGTTTAGGCGCAATTACACGAGAGATCTAATCTTTAGGATTAATGTTAGTGGGATTAGAAGATTTATTTTTTAGTATAATATTTTACTTTTGATGATATAAATTAATTTTTGCTAATTATTATTTATGATATTAAAAACTTTTCAACGAGGTTCATGATATATCAAATATCATATATCAAACTCTAGGACTAATGCTTTGAACTTAACTTTAATATATTTTAAAGTTAAAAACTGAAACTATATCATACGGTAATTGAGGCTCCTTTACATGCCCTATTCAAACCCCCTTAGTTTGAGCTAAGAAGGTGATTGAACCCTTGTAGAGCCCTTTTTCAAAAATTTGTTTGATTGCAGATATTTAGCTCGTTATAACTTATAGTAACTGTTGCTTTATCAAATCTCCAAACTCAGCATCTGACATAGTTCTTTTTGCTTGTATTATTGTAGCAGCGTCATTACCCACAGTGTATCTAAGTTGCGGATTTTCAGATGTTATGGCTTTTAGTATAGTCTTTGCCACTTCCTCTGGTTGGGAAGATGACGGATTATTCACCATCGATTTAAAGTAGTTCGCCACCTTTTGTGTCAGAGAGAAATATGGAGAATGGTGGTCTAAAGCTTTTTTTGCCAAAATACTAGAGTTCATAATATTCGTTTTAATAAAACCAGGCTCAATTATAACCACTCTAATTCTAAAAGGCTCCAATTCATACGACATTGATTCGCTCAATCCCTCCAATGCAAACTTTGTGCTATTATATGCAGATAAAACAGGAACACTCATACGCCCTCCAACTGAGCTCACGTTTACTATTATGCCACCGCTGTTCCGCAGCCTCATTGTAGGAAGAACATGCTGAGTTACCCTTATTACTCCAAAAAGGTTTGTTTCAAACTGTGCCTTTATCTCATCTAGTGCCATATCCTCTAGAGATCCAAAAAGCCCATATCCTGCATTGTTTACCAACACATCGATTCTGTTTTTTTCTTCCACTATTTTGTCAATTGCCTCTTTGACAGATCCATCGTCGTTAACATCAAGATGAACAATTTGCAATGGCAATTTTTCCTTAATGGCCATTTCTGTAATATGTTCGGATTTTTCAAGGTTGCGCATAGAAGCATATGTATGAAATCCGCTTCTGGCCAAAAGGAGGGCCGTTTCAAAGCCTATGCCGCTTGAGCTACCGGTCACAAGTGCAACTTTTGATTCTTGCATATACATACTAACGATAGAAAGATAATTATATAAATTGGCAAGCAACAAAGGATAACAATTTGGTTGATTGGCCGATTGGTTACAAAAGCATATTCGTAAAGTAATAAATAACAAATATTGATGTCAATGAGGTAAACTAACTATACTAATGTATTGTATTAACAGATAGGGTCAATAGAGAATAAAATATTCTTATTCGGTTGAATTTTTTGATTATTATTATATTATTCCAACTCAAAGGTTTATTTCCCGCGTTACTAATTTTTGTTCTGATCCTTCTGCATCCCATAAGTTCTTAATATCGTCTCTAACTAAATCCAATGGATCTGATTTTTTTTCTATATAATATTTTTTACTGCCGACTATGTTTGTACATAATTAAACAGTTGATACATATTCCGATATGTTTTCATTTTAAACTTTGGAGCATTAATCTCCTTAAATGGAAACGGATATTGTTCTATATTTTTCTTTAATAAATTTGATTTCCTTTGGCCAAAAGTCTTCCAAAATGTCGCCATCCACATCAAGTTTTTCACTAATTTTATCAATTTTAGGATTAATTTTGTGTATTCCACTTCTTTCTGATATCTTTTTAACCAAACACAGGCCCATGTTCTATTTCTATGAAGATCTGTGGCTACATGAGCAGATATTTTGCCTTGATAAACTACGTTAAGAACAAGTAACATCCTTTCCTTTGTATTTACATCCTCTTCATCTCTGTATACCTTTTCAAATGATGTTTTGGTAAGTGACAAGGAATATACAGAAGATAATAATGTAGTCAGCGTAGTTATAAACATATCAAAAATATTGGATTAAAAATAATTGTTTGTTTAATTATGCTATTTGGTATAGATATACATATAACAAAAAATATTTTAGATTAAAAATAAGGAATCAATATATTTTAGACTATATATTAAAGATAACTTGAAAGATGATTCTTATGCTTATGATAAGGCATTTGCATCTATTATAAATTATAAAGATATTGATTTTTTACCAGATTCATCACAGATAGTATATATTTCAGATCAGGACGGTCAGTTTAATCTATGGAAACAAAAGTTTGATTTTAATGATAAGATAAATTCTTTTGATTCTCAAGTTATTACTCATTTTACAAATGATTCTATTCGAGCTGCTTTTCCTTCAAAAATCAAGAATGAAATAGTTTTTTTTGCAGATAAAGATGGAAATCAGAATTACCAAATCTATAGAATTAAAGATATTTCTGATATTGATATAGAATTACTAACACAAAACTATAAAGCAAGGCATGAATGGGGACCAGACTGCTATAGCCATGACGAGCAATTTATAATATATAGTTCAAATAAAAATAATCCTGATAATATTCTTATTTATACGCATGATTTAGATAAAAGCATTTCAGAATGTATAATCAATAAACAAGGATGGTTTACTCCAGGGTATTGGTCCTATGATGACAAATTTATAAATTGCATAGAACAAAAAACCCTTTCTAGATATGTACTATGGATAGTGGATGTAGACAATAAAGAACTGATTGATCTTTCTCTTAGATAAAAAAAATGTAACTTATAAGACAGGTCCTTGGTCAAAAAACAAAAAGGGATTTTATTTTCTTTCAGATGAAAACAATGGATATATTAATTTGGCTTTTTATAATATTCATGATTTCTGTTTTAATTGGGAAATTACTTCTAAACATGATATAGAACACATAGTATTATGTGAAGATAACGATATACTTTTATGGATTGAAAACGTTGATGGCCATAGTAAAATTTTCTCAAAAAATTTAAAATCGCAAGAGATTAATAAAATAGAAAAAACGCCTAAAGGTGTAATTAGTAAAATAAAGATTACACCAGATGGACAAAAAATAGTATTTTTATTATCTACAGCAGTATCACCTTATGACATTTATGTATATGACTTTAAAACATCTGAAATTAACAAATTAACAAATTCTTTCAAAAATCATATTCCCCACAATATAATGGAGGAACCGAAACTTGTCCATTACAAAAGTTTTGATAATATTCAAATTCCTGCATTTTTATATTTGCCAAATAAAACATTTACAAATAAAAAAAAGATTGGTGCCATTTTATCAATTCATGGTGGTCCCATGTGTCAAGAAAGACCATCTTATCTGTATGGAGGGCTTTATCAATACTTATTAAGTAAAGGTTTAGCAGTTATAGCTCCAAACTTTAGAGGAAGTACTGGATATGGCAAGAGCTTTGAGAAAAAGATATATCATGATTGGGGAGGCAATGAACTTAAAGATTTAGAATATGCAATAAAATGGCTATTATCTCAAGAATGGATTGATCAAAAATAGAATTGGTGTATTTGGTGCCAGCTTTGGGGGGTTTGCTACACTAAATTGCATATCAAGACTATCTCAATATAATTGGAAAGCAGCTGTAGATATAGTGGGACCTAGTAATCTTTTAACATTTACCAAAACAGTCCCAAGTCATTGGAAGCGAATAATGACAGAATGGGTAGGAGATCCAGATATAGAAAAAGATTTTCTAAAAGAAAGATCTCCTATTACATATGTAGATAATATAAAATCCGATCTTTTAATAATTCAAGGTGCTCAGGATCCTCTTGTTATAAAAGAAGAATCAGAGCAAATGGTTAATATATTACAAAAATCAGGAAAATATGTAGAATATATTGTATTTGATGATGAAGGCCACGGATTTACAAAGGCTAAGAACATGATAAAAGCATACAAATTATCTGCAGAATTCTTACTGAAAAGATTGGTCTCTAAGAAAGCCCATCGAACAGAATGAATTTATAAAAACAGTTAATTACACTATTAATAAGATTTATAAAAATGAATATATTTTTCGTATTTAGATATCATTATTTCATTTATAACCATATCTTAATTTATTTTAATAAATTAGAAAATAGATGCTAAAAATCCACCCCATAACACTTGAAGGAAAAAATGTAATTTTGCGGCCCCCTTCAGCTGGAGATTTAACAGGACTATCTGATGCTGCAAAGGATGGCGAGATTTGGAATAATCCTTTTGCATTCTTTCCTCATCCAAATGAAATGTCAAAATATTTGCAGGAATTATTAGATAATAATTTTGATACTGCATCTTTACCGTTTATAACAGTTCATAAACCATCTAATACTATAGTTGGTTCAACTAGATATCTGAATATCGATAAATCAAACTATAGATTAGAGATAGGGCATACATGGATTTCAAAGTCTTGGCGAAGAACATCTATAAACACAGAAGCAAAATTTCTGATGTTAGAGTATGCATTTGATAGATTAGGGTGCATAGCTGTAGAAATACGTACAGATGTCCTCAACACCATTTCACGTAATGCAATCCAAAGATTAGGTGCTAAAGAAGATGGAATACTACGTCATCATAAAATTATGAAAGATGGTAGAATAAGAGATACCGTTTGTTATAGCATTATACAGTCAGAGTGGCCCGAAATTAAAAAAAATTTAATTGAAAAGATGTAAAAAAGATGAGCATCTAAATAAAACAATTTTAAAAGTCTGTGTTCACTTTTTACAGATGCCAATAGATTTGATAGACTATCCTCTACTACTATCATATTGTTCTAAAATATTGATTAGTGAGAATCCTCGTTTGAAAAGCGAAGATTCGAGTTCCATTCCCGACGCTATACTTATGATTCCTTTCCAAAATTGATTAAATACCAATTCTGTATCTAAATAATATGTCTGAAACAACATTGTGGAGTATTGTATATTGATATGTATTTAAAAACAGTTGATCATTACATCATTTTAGTCAACTATCTGAAACCTCAAAGTTAAAAGTTGATCAAGAGGCGATATATAGATAGATCAATTCGAATCAGATTTGCTTTGTGGTTCAGAGGATTTATCTTTGAATTTATCTGCTAATTTCCAACCCAATTTGATTAAATATGGAGTAAGAAATGTAGAGATTATTGTTATTGTTCCTACTATAGGCAAAATAAAATGACCTGCCACTCCGATATCTATTCCTCCCTTTGCTACAATTAAGGACATTTCTCCACCTCTTGATGAAGAAAGATTTACACCGGTTTGAAATGCAATATATTTACTAAAGCCTTGATATCGCGAACAGAGAAACACTATGATAAATTTTGCTCCAGATGTAATACCAACTAACACTAAGGAAGGAATAATAAATACAGGTATTAGATTAATATCCATTAATGCACCGACTGATACGAAGAATAATGCAACAAACATATCTCTTATCGGAGTTGTCAGAATACTTGTAACTGAATGTGATTTTGATTCGGCAATTAACACACCAGCAAAAAATGCACCTACAGCAACAGATATTCCCATTATATTTGAGATATATGCAAATCCAAAAGCAAGGCCTAAAATAGTAACAACTAAAACATCGCTTTGGTTGGTTCTTGCTACAAAATCTACCAATCTAGGTATGGTTTTTGAGCCAACTATCAAAACTGCTGCAATAAAAGCTACTGTTAAGCCTATTGGTATCAAAATCTCTGTTAGTGACACAGTCCCAGAAATACTGGTTGATTGCAAAATTGCAAATATTGATAATACAACAATATCTTCTATTATTAAAATACCCAATGTAAGGTAAGAAGATTCTTCTCTTAGTATCTTTAATTCTTCCAATATTTTCATAATAATTACAGTGCTTGATACAGACATTGCTACAGAAATAAAGAGACTATTATAAAATGAAAATCCTAATGCCTGTGCTACAAAATACCCTGCAATTAAAGTTCCTATTTGTTCAACAACTGTTATTATAGTTGCTCTCTTGCCAATATTTTTTAGCTTTTGTATTGGAAACTCCATTCCAACAGTAAACAACAATAAAATAATTCCAATCTCTGCAAAAAGGTTTAGAACATCTGTATTACTTATGAGATTAAATGGAGGAGTATGAGGTCCAATTATTATACCCGCTCCTATATATCCTAGAATTAGTGGCTGTTTTAATTTATAAGAAATTATTGTCATAACTGCTGCGACTATCATTATTATCGCAAAATCTTGTAAAATATTAACAATTTCTATAGCCACAATAAAATTTCAAGTCAATATTATATATATAATTGTAGTTGTGTTAAAGAAATATTTAAAAATTGTAAAAATAACTGGCTCTTGTACAACTAGGTATTTGTTTATTTTAGGTAAAATTTATTAGAATAAATTACAAATTACAAATTTTTTCTTTTTATAAATTAACAAAGCAATTTCTATATATAATATTTAAAAATTATTTGTACTTGCTAATTTATTCAAGAATAAAAAAGAGTAACTTATTAGTAGTTTTATAAGATGTGATTATATTTAGGCCAGCGAAATCTTTGGTAAGGTAATAGAGATGTGATATTTTATTTAGTAATATAAAACAACCATTAAAAAATATTCATTTAACATTATTTTAAAATCCAACTATTCTTTCATTATGCATAATATTAAAATATTATTTTCTTTTTGTAATGATAAGTAAATAGATTCAACCATTGTTGTACATGATTAATCTTACTTTTTTTATTTCTGCATAATATATCATTATCAAACATTTTGCAGTTCTATCTTTAATATTTTTTTTTTTTTTTTTTTTTTTTTTTTTTTTTTTTTTTTTTTTTTTTTTTTTTTTTTTTTTTTATGTTAGTTCATCTTACTTTTTTTATTTCTGCATGATAAATCATTATCAAACATATTGCGGTTATGTCTTTAATACTCATAGCATATTAATGAATATCAACTTTAACAAAAAGATGAACGTATATTCGAATCAAAGTAAACATTTCAACAGTAATTTTTCCTGCAGATTTGTTATTACATTTGCTATATAAATTAGGTCATAAAAGTTTTGGCTCTGTTAACAGTTGTGTAAACACAAAGGTACATTCTCTTGTAAAATATTTGTGATCGCTTTACCATGATTTTTATTATAAATATTCTTCCACTTGCTAACTGCTTGTCCTATCTCTTGCTCGTCTTTAAAAGTGGAATTGTTAATTATTTGCCTTTGCAACCATGACCATCTTACTTCAATTAAATTAAGTTCTGGAGATCTTACAGGCAGAAAACTAATTTTATTCTTGGACAACGTTTGGATATTTCTTCCTTTGCCATCCTTGATTTATGCGCTGAAAGGTTATCAAGTACAAGGAAAATATTTTGGATATTCCTGTCATCATATCTTCTATCTACGCTTTTTAGAAAGTCAACAAACTGTTTCCCTGTCTTCCTTTTATAGCATTGTACATGTGCATTTTATCATTTGTGTAATCATAAGTTCCAAACACATTTAGTATTCCCTTTATCTTTTGAGCCTTTTCGACCTCTACCTGTACCGATGACCATGATGAACCACCATGGGTCTTTGCTGTTACTGGCCCTTTCTCATCTTCGTATAAAAGTCCAGAATCTGATGGTGTATTGTACCTTACTGTTCAATGTACTTTTTTTCAAAGCATATTCTGGATCATTGCTTCTTTTATTTGACAAAACAGTTTTAGATTTTCTCCATTTTATTTTATACTTCAAAAGAATATTTCTTATTTCTGAATGATGGCTTATTCTATCGATAGTATTTGGATCATACATAAGAAAGCCTGCTAGTCCACGCAATGACCATCATGTAGAGAACCCTAAATCAAACGATCTTGGATTTGAAGGTGCTATATCAACAATCTTTTTCTCTATATCATTATCAAATTTATGCTGTTTGTGATTATGCTTTTTTGATATAATGCCATCAATCCCTTTGTCATTGAAACGATGATATGTATCCATTTTCTTATGTTAAGATAATGATGATTTTTGTCTACTTTCTTATTTCAGGGACAGTATAACATTCATTTTTAAGTAAGATTATCTTGGCTCTATATCCGGTTTCGGTATCTTCAAGTATTAGATGTAAAAGGTTCTTTTCATCATCAGTAAGCATTCTGATGAGGAATGTATCCCTCATAATAATAGATAAGTGGCAAGCTAAAGGTGTTGTGATAATAAACAAACACAACAATTTTACAAGAAGATATAGTATATCGCTTACATTGCTGTTAACTTAAGATAATATTTCTTTATTATGTTGATCAGCAAACAGCTTAAACCATTTTTTTTTATATGGTTTAAATTACATTTGTTCTTTTTTCTGCATGGAAAATAATCTTCAAATGCTCTTATGCATAACTAGTATCTATAAATTATTCTGTGCTTATATCAGTCTTTTAAACTGTATTGTACAAAGATAAATATAGATTTCATATTTGTGTTCATAAAAACAATTCATCTTCAATCTAAGGTTTTTCTCAACGTTTATATCAAGGTATTATTTGGTTATAAATTCCTATAAATACCAATGTTTAAATAGGATGCTAACTGATATTTATTAATGTCAAAGAACACTTCAAGCCACACAGAATATTCATACAATAACAATAATCAAAATAATAGCAATGATTTCAAAGAATCAGTAAACAGATCACTTGATGAAACTAAACATAATATCAACAGATCAATAGATGAATCAAAAAATCAAATCCCACATTATAATACTATTGTAAATAGCTATCAAGAACAATCACTTCAAACTGCAAAAGAGATTTCAGAAGAGTTTATCGAATCTCAAAAATCAATAATTAATTCTCTTCAATCAGCATGGAAGCCATACAATGAAAGCTTTACCGGATTAGTAAATAGCTGGAATTCTCCTGATTCAGTTGTCAAAGCATACAGCAGATTTGTCAGCAATATTGCAGATAATGCAGTATCATCAATGAGACTTGCAAACAACACTATATTCTCAAACTTGGATTCATGGAAATCAGGATTACAACAAGCAAGAGATAATTCAAGACACATATTCAATCAAAACGTTAATGCAGCAAAAACATTTGAACACAATTCAAGAGAGATAAATTACAGCAGTAAAAGATGTTAATGCAAACGTTAATACCGAAAATACAACATCCTCTTTTACACAACAAAGCAATAAAAAAGTCTAATCATTCTATTTTTTTTAAATAGAATATAAAAACAATACACTACAAACTTTAACAAATAAAAGTTATATCAAATATCTATCCTCTATTTCTATGAGGATTTTATGTATAATATCCCCTTGAATCATATAAAATTTATTTGAAATTCGAGCACATCATCTTAAAGTTATAAATATCTTTTAACATCAATCAAATATCAAAATTTGGTATCCACTTTAGTTCAAAAGAGGAACTCGAACTTTATTAACAATAAAAACATTCAAAAAAATAAACAAATATTAAAGTAAATGATAAAGGTATCTTGGACTTAAAATTCTTTTAGTAAAATATTGCAAGACAAATACGGAATAAGAAAAACGTATTATAATGATTATAAATAAAAATCTTTAACTTCTATTGTATCAAAACCTATCCACATATTATATTCTGTAAATACAAATACTTGAAAATGCAGATGTGGAATATAGGTATAGCCAGTCATACCAATTCTAGCTATTTGCTGACCTATTTTTACCTGCTGACCCACTCTTACTTTTGCACTATGATATTCCAGATGGTCGTATCGGTATATTCACCAAATGAATGTCTAATGGTAATAAAGTTGGTTATATTCCAATATAAAGGATCAGGGCCTCCAACATTGGAATCATCACTTACAAATATCACTTCGCCATCTGCTGCAACAATAACTAGAGTATTTTGTGGAGCAATAAAATCCACTGCATTTCTAGAGTACCAATATGTGCAGGCGAGGAAGTCCTGTCTATTCGTTGCAATAGATCTTTTGATATTGGTATTCCATATTTGTTGTATGAACACAAAAATATATATCCCTTTTTCCAATAATTTAAAGATTGGCATACTATAAATGGGTTAAATAGGTTTTTTTCTTTGAATTTTATAATTATTACAATATTTCATAATAAAACATATAAAACGTATTAATGGTAGTCATTCCTGGACATTATGCCTTGTAATATATAGTCCATATACTTGAAATATAATATGATGTAATCTAGCGTTGTAGGATTATGAAAGATAAAGAAAAGTAAATATGAAAAGCCTTTCAAATGGCTCAAACGCCTTAAATGGTTTAAGCGTTATTTTTATCTATATATTCTTTCTTATAATAAAAGGTTGGATGTAAAAATTGGTCAAGGACTCCAATTAATCTCTAATTTGACTTGTTAGTTCAGCAAATATAGAGCAGCCACTTCAATCTCATTTTGTGAATCTTTTAGATAGCAAGATGGAATAGTGATAATATTGATATTGATACTCATAAAAATTGGTATAACAGGAAAATAACTTTATTTTTTAAATGTATTATGATTGGTTTCGGTACTAAGCTTGAAAATTTTTATTTTAAAAATGAATTGTAACGGTTAGACAAATTGTTTACTGAATTTTTATCTAAATTAAAGGTCAATTTAACATAAATTATGAATATGAATAATTACATAGCGAAAATAGATGATGAATAAAAAATAGTTGAAACTGTATAGTAGTATGTAACAGAGTCAATTCGAAACAATCGAAATAATCCGATATCTTTAGACAATACATAATGTAGTTAAATATATATATTGTAATAGATATTACATACACTAGGTGAATATTACAAATGAGTAATAAAGATATAGATAATTATGATTTGTTTAAGCGTTTTTTTGGCGGTTTTGGTAGTAGTAGTAGATAAGAGAGTCTGAATAACAGAAGGTGGAAGGGATTTTTTGATACTCGAGATATGTTTAGAGAATTTGAAGATATGCAAGAAGAGATGTCAAGAATGTTCAATGCATTTAACGATATTTCATCAAATGCACCAAAAGAGCTGGTAAGAGAGTACCAAACATCCAAAGGAGATAAAGTTAGAGAAGTGGGACCAATAGTATATGGATATTCAATGACTGTTGGACCTGATGGCAAACCACATGTAAGGGAGTTTGGCAATGTTAAATCACTAGGAGGTAGTAAAGGTATAAGAGGAACTTCAAGGGATATTGATGATGCGAGTAAACCAACACAGATAACTGCAGAGAGAGAACCATTAGCAGATGTAAATTCAACAGATAATGAAGTTAAAGTAGTACTTGAAATGCCAGGTATAAAAAAAGAAGATATAAAAATAAATGCTTTTGATGGAGAAGTTGAGGTCATAGCAGATAATCCTCAAAGAAAATACCATAAAAATATCGAAATACCAAAAGAAACAGATATCGAAACTGCAAGGTCTACATACAACAACGGAATACTGGAAGTGACATTTGATAAAAAGAAAAATATCAAACCAAAGGGAAAGGAGATTAAAATAGAATAAGATAGAGCAAATTTTATATTTATAATTTATAATTTATTTTTTATAATTTAACAATGCTTTGTTGCATGATTCGAAAAATAGTTAAAACTATACCTCACTTTATACCAATCTAATTTAATTTTGACTATTTATGTCACGTCAGTAAAACTAAAGCGTTGATTAAAACGATTTACTGAATCATGCAACAAAGCAATTTAACAATAAAAAAACTTTTAATTAGTTGTAATATAAAAAATACATGAAATTAAAAGGAAAGGTAACTATTATTACAGGAGCCAGTGGTGGAATAGGAAGTTTTACCTCAAAAAAGTTACTGGAAGAAGGTAGTAAAGTTGTATTAGTAGGAAGAAATAAAAATAAATTAAAAAGAATATTGGAAGAACTTGATGATGATAACAATGTATTATCGGTAACTTCAGATGTTGCACATGAATCTGAAGTATTAAATGTTGTAGAACAAACTATATCTGCATTTAATAAAATAGATATTCTTATAAATTGTGCAGCTACAATTAATGATCCTGTACCTTTTCATTTAATGACAGAAGACCAATGGACAGACCTCATAAATGTAAATTTAAAAGGAACATTTCAACCCGTTAAATCTGTAATTCCAATTATGATGGAGCAGAATTCAGGAAATATAATAAATATTTCATCTTTGCTAGGTATGCGAGCAATACCTAATGTTCCATTTTCAGTTTATGGAGTTACAAAAGCAGGAATCATTATGTTAACAAAAAATATAGCTGTAGAATATGGACAGTATAATATTAGATGCAATTGTGTTGCACCTTCAACTATTCGAAGTCCATTACTGGAACCCTATCTTCAAGATGAAGGCGCAAAAAAAGTTTTGGAGTCATCATTTCCATTAAAGAGAATAGGCGAGCCAGAGGATGTTGCTAATTCTATTTTATTTTTATGTTCTGATGAATCCAAGTGGATAACAGGCACAGTAATTAAGGTAGATGGAGGAATTTCAGCACGGTTATAAAAGCAAATACAATACAATTATTAAAATAATATTCTTTTATAAATATACATAAACACATTTTTTTAAATATTGGTAGGCATATATTTGTTGAATTCGATAGATTAACTCCACAATATATGACGTTACAAATAATGAAAGTATTTCTTCTAAAACATTCAAAAAATTCAAAAATTTAAAAATAAATTTGATGTAATTTGTAATATGGGGCTAAATCTAAAACCATTGATCACTTCAAAACCTATAACAATTTCAGAATTAAATGGAAAAATGGTTGCAGCAGATGCGTTTAATATAATATATCAGTTTTTAGCAACCATTAGAGGACCAACAGGTGAACCATTAACAAATAATCAAGGGGAACCAACTAGTCACTTAAGTGGTCTCTTTTATAGAAATATAAGTCTAATGTGTGAAGGAATTAAATTAATTTATATTTTTGATGGCCCTCCTAATGAATTAAAAATAAAAGAGATAGAAAGAAGAAGAAAAATAAAACTAGAAACAACAGAGAAATACAATTTGGCATTGACAGAAGGTAGGTTAGATGATGCAAAAAAATTCGGCCAAGGAACTTCTATTTTAACTTCTAAAATAATTGAAGAATCAAAAAATATTTTATCGTTAATGGGAATTCCCTTTATAAATGCACGGGCTGATGGAGAATCAACTGCTGCCTATTTATCAAGAAAAGAAATAGTCCATGCATGTGTTAGTCAAGACTATGACTCCATTTTATTTGGAGCCAAAAAATTAATAAGAAATTTAACAATTAGTGGAAAAAGGAAAGTCCCAAATAGAAATGTCTACATAGATGTAGAACCAGAATTGATAGAATATGAAGAAATATTAAGAAAAAATAACTTAACACAAAAACAATTAATAGATTTAGGGATATTAATTGGAACAGACTTTAACATAAATGGTTTTAATGGCATTGGTCCTAAAACTGCATTAAAATTAATTCAGAAGTATAAAAGACTAGAAGACATTGATAAAATAAAAGATGAACTTTTAGAAACGCCATATAATGAAATAAGAGAAATTTTTTTGAATCCAAATGTTACTGAGATAGAAAATGCAGATATTCAATTCAAGGATATAGACAAAGAAAAAATTATAAAATTTTTATGCGATGAAAAAAATTTTTCACCCGAAAGAGTGAACAACTCTATAGAAAAACTAAATAAAGCCATCTTTAAAAAAAGTCAATCATTAGATAAATGGTTTTAAATCATATTTAATTTAGATTTCTTAAGTACACTTTTTCTTTCGGATGTAAATCTTCCTAATTCATAATTATTAGTATCAACAAACTTTATTCCTTCAGATATTATAGGATTAACTTTTCTTATCAAATAGTATATTTGTTGACAAATACGCCTATAATCAGGATGTCCTTGGGGCGTTGTTCTAAGTTCAATCATATGACATGCTTCACGAAGGTTCATTTTAATAAAATATGGATATCTATAAGCAAAGTTTACTACGTATTGTGCCTCACTTGGCATTTTTAATGATATTAATTTGTAGGTATCATTACTAACATACATACAATCTTTGTAATCTTTTTCTATACCTAATTCTATTATCTCCTCTGGAGTATCAAATCCGTACGCTGTGGATAATAATTGTCTGCTTACAGTTAGAATTCTATGTCTATGAAGATCTCTAAAGGTTCCATAATTAGTTAGTAATTCAAATGAATAATCAATTGATTCGAAAGCTCGTCCAGGTCTATGCCGTCTATTTTGTCTAAATTGGGTATAAAGTCGAATTATTGCATGTCTTTTTTCATCTGATAGTGTATTTACATAATTTAATAAAAAGCTCATAGTAGTATCCTTAGAATATTCATGCAATATTGATGAAACCAATCTTATTTCTGCTTCTTTATTTGGTATAAATGAGAGCAAAGTCACAGAATCTAAATTTGTATAAGAACCATTATCAATACTATTTTCATTTGTTTGTAATTCTGAAATCAGAAAATGGTTTATAGAATCTTTTGTTTTTGTCAAATAGTCTTTATAAATATGTACTATACCTATCTTTTGATCGCTTGATAAATGGCTTAACATATTTTTCTAATTCATCAAATAAATGATTTCCTAGGTCCTGAAGTTCACATAAATCTGAGGAAAACATATTAAATAATAGATATTCAAATGCTCTTCCATTTCCGGTAATTGCAAGATTTGTGAGTGTTGAAGATGGAAGAAGATATCTTAAGATATCTAAAGTTTTGGCCTTTATTGTTGATAGTATAAATTTTTTTAGCGTTTTCTATATCATTTGAACTTTTTAAATTATTAAAGGTAGTTTCGTTTTGAGTATCAGAATTATCAAAATAAAGATTATCTATTGGTATTTTTTCTTTAAGATAATTTTGCATGGGTACAATATTTTTTGAATAAATTTCAAATGCTAGATCACAAGAATGTCAAAAATTTATCGGCATAAGAAGAAGCCATAATTTTTTTATCCAAATAATATTTATATCTTCCATCAATTTTTTTATCAAAAGCAACATAACGAGAAGATTTTTCTAAAAAAGAAAAACCAATTCTATGATCCTCCATTTTTTGGGCAAATATATTGGAAACCCATTCTAAAGCGCATTGAACGGTTCCAAGTTCAGCAACAGAATCATCACCATAATCTAATAAAACTTTATTATAAAATTCAATTCCTCTATTAGGATTAGATAAAAATTCATCAAGGAAAACTCGGCGCATTGTTTTATCAGTTCTAGAATATCTAGACATTAATGCACCACGATCAACTTGATCAGGAGTAATAATTACAAATACAGATTTATCAAAATTGGAAAAATGAGATTTCAGTTGTAGTTTTTCATCAGGGTTAAAATTTTCTTGATAGATATTCTCCATAAGCTTTTCACTGATATTAAATATTTAACCTTAAAGTATATTATTTCTTTTATTTTTATTTGTATATACATAAGAAATAGAAAAAGTTCTTAACCATTTATATTGTTTTGTTGTTAAATTAAAATATAATTTTAATTTTTGTTTAAGATTAGTAAATTTAATTAATTAATAAGAATTAATATTTTACAAATTAATATTGCTTAATATAATATCTTGTCTTGAATTGTCAATATTAATTAGTTAAACAATTATTATGAAATAATTAATTTTTTTTCACACCGCTGAGCATTATACTAGCTATAAATAAAATTCATGAGCGAATTGAAGCTCGAATTTGTAGGTAAAAAAGTTAAAGACATGTATGGAACATATATAGGAAAAGTTATAGGTATAGTAACAGATATTGAAGGATCTATAGAATCAGTTAGTGTTGATTGTGGATCTACTGGTATTAAAAATTTACCATATGAACAACTTTTAGTTCAAGGAGATTATGTTATTTTTATTCCAAGATGGAGACTTGATGCTCAAAAACTTTTGAGAGAAAAATCCATGGCATTAAAAAGAATAAAGGCATTGCAAGAAATTGTAGCTGAAAATGATAATATGAAAGATGATGCAGAATTTGCCTATTTAAAATATGAAAAAAGACTTGATAAATTAGGTGAAAATACCAAAGAAATAATCGAAAAACTGCATCAAAGAATATCAGAATTGGATATGGAATCAAAAAGAATAAAATCGGTTCTGTTTGATGCAAAACTACAATATAAAAGCAATGAAATAACAGAGGATATATTTCAACAAATTAATTTACATACAAATGAATTATTGGATCATATAAATCTTGAAAAAACAGAAATTAAAAATATAATGAACAAATTAGCCCAACAAACAATAGAAAATGTAATCGCTGCCACTGCGACTGCTGCTAATTCCCCTAATGATATCAGAAGAAAATGCAATAAATGATGATCAAGATGAAAATAACCAAACTTTAGAAGAAAACAGTCAGAGCAACCCATCAGGAGTTAAGATAGTATTATAGATCATAACCAGGAATTGCATGGAGAGGAAGAGGGAGAAGTTAGAAAGGAGTTAGAAAATGCAACCCCAGAAATTATCTAGTACCACTGAAAATGAACACAACAACGAAATCAACCCAATGATAACATCTAGTAGTAGTTAACTGTTATCAGGAACACATATCTTGTTTGATTATATATATATTAATCAATTATTGAAAAAGCGTTAATCTTTTCTTAATGGTAAAACGTGTAAATAGAAATTACAATAAAAAAATGATGTATTATTCTTGTTTTTGTGGATTTAAAAGTTCGCCTATTTCATTGTGCATTTTTAGAAAGTTTAAACCTTTTTCGGTTGTTTTGTATGTCTGTGATCCTTCAATATATTCGATTAAATTATTCTCAATTAATACTGATAAATATTCACGTAATTGGGCATAACTTAAAAATGCTTTATACATTATTTTTGTCTTTGTAGCACCGCCATTAGCCGCGTCTAGGATCATTGCTACTATTTCTGTCCTGCTTCTATATTTCATATTTATTTTCATTCTCTTTATTTATTTTAATTTATTGTTACAATTTAATATAAAATTCTTATACATATTTGTATTATATAATTTTAAAAAGCATTTAAGTAAACAACATTCTTTTCAATTTCCATGGTTAATAACAGTTTAAATCCAGAAAATAAAATCATATCACTTGAAGGAAAAAAAATTGAAAAAATAAAACATTATGCATCAAATAACTCCTGAACAATTTTGGTCAGAATGTGCAAAAAATTTAGTCTGGTTTAAACAATGGGATAAAGTATTAGATTGGAATCCATCCTTTTGCAAAATGGTTTCAAGGTGGAAAAATAAATGCGGCCTATAATTGCCTTGATAAACATGTAAAAACGGAATTAAAAAATAAAGCTGCTATTATTTGGGAAGGAGAAAATGGAGAATCAATTACTTTAACATACAATCAAGTATTATTATAAAGTAAATCAATTAGCTAATGCTTTAAAAAAAATTGGAATTAAAAAAGGAGATCGTGTTACTATTTACCTTCCAATGATTCCTGAACTGCCCATTTCGATGCTTGCCTGTGCCAGAATAGGAGCAATTCATTCGGTAGTTTTTTCAGGATTCAGTTCTCAATCAATTGCTGATAGAGCAAATGATTCTAAATCTAGAATAATAATTACAGCAGATGGGGGTTCTAGAAGAGGAAAAATTATTCCATTGAAGAATATAGTAGATGAAGCAATAGAGAAAATTCCTTCTATTGAAAAAGTGATTGTTGTTAAAAGAACAAATAAAGAAATAACAATGGGTGAAAAAGATCTTTGGTTTGAAGATTTTATTGAAAAAGAATCTACCTACTGTGAATCAGAATGGATGGAAAGTTCTGATCCACTATACATATTATATACATCTGGAACAACAGGAAAACCAAAAGGAGTTGTTCATGGTACAGGAGGATATTTAACCCATTTATATAATTCAGCAAAATGGGTTTTTAATTTTAAACCAACAGATATTTTCTTTTGTACAGCCGATATAGGATGGGTAACGGGACATAGTTACATAGTTTACGCACCATTAATGCATGGAGTAACAGAGATAATGTATGAAGGGGCACCAGATTTTCCTGATCAGGGAAGATATTGGAAAATAATAGAAAAACATGGTGCAACAATTCTTTATACAACACCAACTGCACTAAGGGCATATATGAGATATGGAGATAAGATTCCTAATTCATATAATTTATCTTCGTTACGATTATTAGGGACAGTTGGAGAGCCTATAAATCCAGAAGTTTGGTTATGGTATTTTAATACTATTGGAAAACAAAATTGCCCTATTATTGATACTTGGTGGCAAACAGAAACAGGAGGAATAATGATCAGTATGTGTACTGGGATAGAAAATATTAAAATGAAACCTGGGTCTGGAACCTTTTCATTACCAGGTATCGAGATAGAAATAGTAGATGACAATGGTGAGAAAAATGGAGAATGGAAAAAAAGGATATCTCACTATTAAAAAACCATGGCCAGGAATGTTAATATCATTATGGAATGATGACGATAGATATAAAAAAACATATTGGGAAAAAATACCAAACAGATATTATTATTTTGCAGGCGATTTTGCGTTTTGAGGACGATGATAATTATATTTGGGTATTAGGTAGATCTGATGATATTTTAAAAGTTTCAGGACATAGATTAGGAACAATAGAATTAGAAAGTGCATTTATATCTCATCAAGCAGTTGGGGAGGCTGCAGTTACTAGTAAATATGATGATATAAAAGGAGAATCAATAATAGCATTTCTAGTACTCAAATCAGGTATTAATTCCTCATGAACAATTAAATAAAGAAATGAATGAACATATAAGAAATACTATAGGACCTATTGCTATCGCTGAAAAGATTTATTTTGTAAATAAACTACCTAAAACAAGAAGTGGTAAAATAATGAGAAGGCTTTTGAAATCGATTGTAAATAAAGAAACTATAGGGGATATAACAACTTTAGAAGATGAGGCTTCGATAGAAGAGATAATTCATGAAATGAATGAATTAAATAAATATTTAATAAATAGATCTTGCTTTTATTATTTTATCTTTCTTTTCTGAATAATCATCTAAAGTATTTCTATTTTGGATTTATTAGTTATATCATTTTGTTGGATAAATCCTGAAGATAGCTGCAAAAATAAATTTTGCTGGCTCTATATTTTTATATGTACATGTTGATTGGTCTAGGATATTACTACAAGGCTGTGCATTTTTCACACTATAAACAAGGTTTCCGCTCTGATCAAACCATAGTAAATCTAATGGGTATCTAATATTTATCAACCACATAGAATACAAATCGGGTTTATCGTAAACTCAATAATAATCCAGAATCAGGTTTTAATTTTTCATCTCTAAACATTAACCATCTTTGTCTATCAATATTTGAATTGGCCATCTCGACCTTCATAATTTTTTATCAATTTTTATTGTTGCTATTGGAAAACCAAAATTTCCATTTTTAATATCACTTGGAATAAACATTATTCCTAATACTCCTATTATTACAGAAGAAATAATCACAGGAATAAGAAGAGTTGTTTTTTTTACCATATTTTAATCATACATAAAATATATACCTATTATAATAAATATCATTAATTAATAAAATTTATAAAATGAAAAATTAAATAAGATATACAGATATCTATGAGATATTATATTTGAGATTCTCCACATGCTGGACACAGTTTAGTAGTTTTAGACATCTTTGAACCACATTCAATACAATATCTATATTCATTTTTGCTCATTTTAATATTAAATATCATTACTTCTAATATATTATTTACATTAAAATAAATTAATTAAGAAGTTTATAAACTCCAAGTAAGTTTGTCGTGTATTTTGATCTATCACCATCACAGATAAATCACTAAATTTTTTACTTTCTAACGAATCCATCTTTCCTTTATATAAGGTCTCTTTTTCTTCATCGGTTAAATTTTCAAAAACCCAAACATTGATTTTTGAAGTATCTAGTCCATTTTCTTTTAAAAATAATGATATTTCAGAAGGCATAAAATTTTTAGAAGGATTCGATGGCCATGGTCGAGGCACCAATATAATACTTTTTTTATCTGCTACTGACTTTACCAAGTTCTAATTTTTTTTCTTCGATATCACCTGTAACGTGAAATGTTATAATTGTTGCTTTATCCAATGGTATCTTAGATTTTGCAGAAGCAATTTGTATTGAACTAATACCCGGAATTATTTCCACATTATCATCTCCATAAAGTTCTAATAATCTATCAACTACTTCTGATTCGGAAAAATTTACATCACCAGTAAAGGGGACAACACATTGATCATCATCTTTCATCAAATTATCAAACACATGTAAATATACTTCTTCTTGATTTTTCATTGTTATTTCAAAAACTTGTTGTGTAGATCTATCAATAAGATGAGAAATTGTAGATAAGGTATATTTATATCCTATAATAAAATGAGAATTTTTAATTATTTCTTTTGAATAATCAGTGATATATTTTTTTGAGCCTGGACCTACACCTATAACAAATAATTTTTTTGTCAAACCCAAATTAATTAAAAAATTAAATCGATATTTAAATTCTAAATAATTATAGATTGAAATTTGAATCTGAATTTAAGTATAAACTATAATTTATAATAATAAAAAAATAAAAAAAATAAATGGATGAAACTTAGCCTTCTTCCCAGCCTTTTGTAAATATGGCGTGTTTCTTTAATGGAATAGGTTGTCCTGGAGTATATTCCATTGGTCTCATCCAGAAAATTGCTTTTGTTGGACAAACACCGATACATGCACCATCGGAAATACATCGTTCTGGATAAAAGACAAATGCTTTTCCTCTTTTCCAACCTTCAACAGGTTTTACTCTTAATACATCAGGACCAAGACTGTATAAATTTCTACACATAAAGCGCATCCAATACAATGTTGTTCACTAATATCTGGAAGTATTGCAACTGGCATCTAATTCACTAAAGGTAACTTTTCATTAAAACTATTTAAACACTATGGCATTTTATAACAATGATATAATTATAACTTCGTTTATGCAAATGACCGTCCTTTTTGGGATGTTCGCTATCATATTCCATTCAATTAATGCTCCAATAAATAACATAATACGATACCAATCCAATTTCTATCAATAAACACAATATAGATTTTTTGGATATTCTCTTTTTTAAAATTTCAAATAGAAAAATACCGCCTCTGGAAATGGCCAAACCGTATGACATCAATTCTAAAATCCCAAAAGGTGTAAGAAAAACTATCAAAGGATTAGGATAATGAACATGTGACAAATTCACTATTGAATTAAAAATTAACCCTGTGGAAAATGCAGAAAAGCTTCCTATAACAATACCCAGAATAGGAATAAACATAACTAATGCTATTTTAAAATTATTAAAAAATATACCAAATTCATTTATACCATGTATTTGATTAATAAAATTCTTTGATAATTCTTTAGAAAAAGATTTATCTATTTTAATTAAATAGCCCAGTTGAAAAAGACCTAAAAAAAAGAGCACAGCCATAAAGAAAAATAATAATCTTTGTTTAAAGCTAAATAACATTCAAATATAATATTTTTTTATCGATATAAAAATTTGTCATTGTAAAGATTTAAAAAATATCTTTTTAAAAGTATAAATGAATAGTGACGGTTAATAATAATTTATCTAAAATAATTTCTTTTGTAACCAGTAAAGGATTTCAAATTCATCCTGATGCATTAATTTTAATAGAAAAAATCCAAGATAACTATTTCCAAATTATAGAAGACATTCTTTCGAATAAAAAAAGTAAAAAAGAAAAATCAATGGTCATAATATCAGATGATATAAAAAATTTTGCAAAATTCCCATCATATAAAATACCTAATGAAAATAAAATAATAATTGCGAATTACTTATTTCCGACACATCATTAACAGAACAGAATAATAAATATATGTATGATAAGGAAACAATAAAAGACAAGAATTTTTTTTCAATCAAAAAAGATAACCTTATAAAGTATAAAGAAAATGATGAAAATTTTAAAATTATTTACGATTCAAATGATAAAATTAATAGCGGAGAAGGAGTAGAAGGATATACATCATTATTTAGAAGTAGGTATGAAAAATCATTAAAAATACTCTCTTTAAGACAAGATAGTAGGAAGGTAAAAAAGATAGAAATAGCGAAACAACTGTTTAATCAATCAAAGATAAACTATAATTCGATGTCTAAAGAAGATCTTGATAATTCTATATTTATAGCAGGATTAGTAATGAGTAAAGATATAAAAAATAATAATTATGACATAACAATTGATGATCAAACTGGATTATTAACGGCTACAACTTATAATGAAGAATTAAAAAAGCAAATTTCCATGTTAACAGTAGATCAAATGGTTATGATCGAATTTGAAAATAATCCAAAAAGGAGAAAGAATACAATTAAGAATATATTTTCTTTGGATATTCCTGATAGAATTCCCAATAGATCAAAATCAGAAATATTTAGTATTTTGATTTCCGATTTGCATATTGGGAGTAAATTTTTTATGGAAAAAGAATTTCAAAATTTTTTAGAATGGCTTAATGGAAATGGAGATAATAGAGAAATTATTTCTAAAATAAAATATATTTGTATTTGTGGCGACCTGATAGATGGAATTGGAATATTTCCTAATCAAGATAAAGAATTATTAGAAAAAGATTCCTATTCTCAAATGGATCATGCAATAAAAATTTTATCAAAAATACCAAAACATATGAAAGTTTTCTTAATTCCAGGGAATCATGATTTAGGAAGGAGAGCATTACCTCAACCAGCTATACCAAAGAAATATGCAGAGAAATTATATTCTTTAGATAATATTACCATGTTAGGTAATCCTTGTATGATTCGTATGGAAGGAATAAAAATATTAATGTTTCATGGTCAAAGTCTAGATGATATAATTGCATCAATTCCAGGGCTTAGTTATTCTAAACCTGCAGAAGCTATGAAATTATTATTAAAATCAAGGCATCTATCACCGATATTCGGTCAAAGAACCCCTATTGCTCCAGAAAAAGAGGATATGATGATAATAGAAGATGTGCCTGATATTCTTCATTCTGGTCATGTTCATGTAATAGATGTAGATAGCTATAAAGGAACGTTACTTGTAAATTCTGGGGCATGGCAATCCCAAACGCCTTTTCAACAAACAATGGGTATAACACCCACTCCAGGTATAGCAATAGCAATTAACTTAGCTAATTTAAAACCTTACAAAATTGATTTTAACAATTAACAATTAGAGATTCAAACTTATAGAAAATCAAGAAGAGTGGGTTGATTTTCCTTTGATTTAAAAATGAAATTTAATTCAACAATTAATGATTCAACTCTGCTTTTTAAATAACCTGTAACTTTGAAATTATTACATAAATCTCTCTGCTAAAACAATATATTTTTCAACAGAACCTCGTGTTACTGTTTGTAATAAGGTATTTCCACATCCTAAACATTTACCGAATAAAGGAATTCTTCGATATTTTTCACCACACTTGTTACATCTAAAAGATTGCGAAGAATAAGAACGCATATTACCCATTATATCAGGTATTATATGAGTAGTTAATACCATTGAAATTACTTCATCCGTATCTACAGAATTTATTAAATTAGCAGTAGAAATCTGCATTTCTAATTTTTCTCTCATTGTATTAAGGGTAGAATACGCACTGCGATTAACATCTGAAATAAGAATATTACTATGGTGAGTATATCCATAATCATAAAATTGTTTGTCTTCACCTATCCTATTTTTCAACATTTCAATTAAATTGGAAGTATCTGACGCTTTAACTCCTTGCCATGTATATTTGTAAAATTCAAGTGGGTATTTTTTATCTATATCAACATTATGTGCCTGTCTTTGTACTTCGTGTGGCAATACAATAGGTTGAATAAGCAAAGGTGCATCCATCAATCCGCCTATTTTATCTGGTAAAAATGAATATGAAAAATTTAAAAATGCATCAGCTAAAAGCATAACGGAATCAGCATCACCATCACAATCTCTTCGTTTAGCTGAATGCCAAATAGGAGAACCCAAGCATACCTGTGAATCGGTAAATCCGATTATTCGTCCAATAATACCAACAGAAGTATGAGGAGCTAATCCTACTATCAAATGTCCAACCAAATCATCAACAGAATAGGCATTATAAATTGGAGATAAATTATATATTGTTACTAATTCTTCATCAATAAATTTAGCAGTTTTTAATAAATGTTTTGCTGATTCTAAAGGAATTATCACATCCTGATTAAAGAGCTCTATAACTTGATCATCAGAATTTATTTCATTATTTTGATGATCTCTACTGTATCCTAATTCTAGCAATTTTGAAATCGATATATTAATAAAATAAGGCATAAAATGTGTAAGAGGTTCATTGGTAGCATCAAACCTTATTGTCCCATCTTTAAATACCGATAATCCATATTTTTGCCTGAGTATACCTTTTTCAATTGGTTCTGCTTCCTTATCTTTACCCATCAAAGATTTTACACCCTTTAATGGAGAAGTTATTTTAAAACCTAATTTTATTTCGGCTTTTTCAAGAATAGATTTTAGGGGAAATTGAATTGGAGAAAAAGTTTTACATTCATTACCACATTTTATACATTTATTCTTTCTTCTATCATCATTAATTGTATCAAAAGATATTTCTAAAGATTCTGCTTTACATACCTTGCAAATAACTTTGATAGGCGTTGATGTATCACAATAAATACAAATAGTACCTAATGATGGAATATTACATTTATGACAAAACCGATTTGATTTTTCAGAATAAAAAGAAAATGAACTTGATGCTTTTAAGTATATCTCTCATAGGTCCACCTTTGTTTCCTACAGGAAATAAAACATGAATTGGTGGTTTCATTTTACGTTCTGATGCTTTTTCTGGTCTACCTACCCTTACAGAAATAGATGAAGAAAATTTTGAGCGTATTTTTATATCAGAGATAAAATTTATTAATTCAATAACATTATACTTATCAACATTATTTTGGATTATGGTATTAATTTGATTTTGAATCTCAAAAATATAATTATCTTTTTTTAATAAATAGAAAAGTTCTGATATAGAAATGTTTGTAGGAAAATTATCAGTAAAAGAATATAGTCCTTGAATTTCAGGAATACATAAATAAATTAGAGAAATAGTCTGTGCACGATCTAATAAGATTATAGTTTGCTCTGTATTATTGATGCTGTGAAATACACCAAGTTTTTCAAATATAATTTTTAAATCATAATTATATAAAAATTCAATCTGTAATTTGTTATAATTATCCTTATTAATAGATAATAAAATATTTCTAAGAAATAAAAATTCTTTAAGATTAATAGATTCCCAGTAAAAGGAATATTTTGGATGTAATGGAATATTAAACTGTAAAGATATTTTTAATGCTTCTTCAATAGATGGGATTACTATAAATGGATTTAGGTAAAAGTCAACTAATTTATTATATTTTATGAAAGATTTTGTATTTATTTCTTTTATTTCTTTTATCTTTTCAAATAATTCTAAAGCCCAAATTTCTTCAACATAACTAGCAGGTAATAGCTGTGCATTATTTTCTAAAAAATCACCATAACTAATTAAAATATCACCCAAATATAATATCTTATCAATTTGATATTTTAAATTATGTGCCTGTTCTTTAGTATTAATTTGTAAAACAGTTCCATCATTTAGTTTTACAATAGGAGGTTCAATAGTATCTATTAAAGCAATAGTTGAAGCCTTACCTGGAACATCCATTTTTATTTGAGTGCCAACAACAATGGCATTATCTAACAAAATAGGAATAGTATTGTGAATACCTATAGTTGCAAATCCTGTATTAAAACAACGTCCATAACGTAATCTAAAACCACCAATGTTTTTACTCATTGATAAAACTGGTCTACCAGTAATCACTTCTGACATTCTATGACTTACAGTATCATCATCTCCGGTTTGAATTGCTCCCTTTACCTTTCCAAGCCAATCCCAACCTTCCAAGTTTAATGTTTCAACTAATTTTAAAAGTTTCCTATTTCTTCCAATTAATCCATCATTCATAACTCTAAGAGCACCGCCTCTAACCCTATTGGTTTGAATTCTTTTTAATCCCCTATGAATTACTAATTCGACTGGATCGGTATCTACACCATCAAGCTCAACTGGCAAATTTGAGATACAATTATGAATATCTTCATCCAATATTTTAAATTGAAAATTGCCTACTTCTCTTTCATATAATCTTAATTCTTCAATAAACCGTCCTGTTTCATCATCAAATGAATTAGCTTGATATTTGTCAAGTCCCGTTACTTTTCTTACCTGGTCTGCAATCAACATAGTAAGAGCAGCCTCTGTTCCTCCAGCCGATCTTAATAGGTCCAGCAAAAGAAATAGAAAGATACTTTGAACCATCTTTATTATCTTTAATTTGAACATCGGATATTCCTTGAAGAGGAGCTACAGTAACCCCCTCTGTAACAACAGCCAGACTTACTCTAACTGCATTTTCCAATCGTGTTTTAAGATCTCCACTTCCATATTCTCCTAATGCAATTTCTTCAGCAATTTTTAAAGCTGCCTTTTCCTTTGTAGTATGTTTTAAAAGAGTTCTTAATCTATCAGATATATCGATATTATGCATTTTTGCTACTCTATCAGAAAGATCGTATGCTATTTTTGATTCTACAGTAGTGGTAACATCGTATCCTTTTTGTCTTGCTTTTTGAATTAAAGTATATAATTTATTGACTTGATTTAAAATGTTTATTTGGTAATCTACATAATATTGCGGAATTGATATACTTTTTAATCTAATTTTAGCTTCATCTACTAGATTCATGTTATTCTTCCAAGAGAAATTTTATGAGCGTATAGCAGAAATAATATTGGAAAATTTTTTTTCCCAATCAGGATCTTGTTCAATTAAGGTCCCAATAACTAATATATCAGCTCCTGCATCTGCTAATTCTTTTGCAACAACCGAATCTTTTATACCTCCACCTACAATTAATAAACCATCAAAGTATTTTCTTACACTAGAAACCATTTTTGGAGATATATTTTTTTGAGCTCCAGAACCAGCTTCCAAATATACGAACCTCATACCAAGATATTGTGCAGCAAGTGAGTACATAACTGCAATTTTATTCTTTTCAAAAGGTATTCCTTTAGCACGTCCTACAAACCATGCTGTAGTATTTTCTCCAATTATTATATATCCTGTTGGTAGAGGTTCTATTTTATATTTTTTTACTAATACAGCTCCCAGTGCTTGTGCCCCCGAAATGAAATATGGATCTTCTGAATTTAATAATGAAGTAAATAAAATAGCATCAGCATTGGGAGATAACACCTGTAACATTGCCTGGAAATAGAATAATTGGAATTGAGATTAAGGATTTTATAGATATAACTAATTTATCCAAATCTAATTGATCAATTGCAGATGAACCACCTACCAAAATAGCAGAGGCACCCAGTAATTCAACTCTTTTTGCAATATGAGATACATCATTATAATTTTCAGAATCTAATAAAGCAAAGCATATCTTTTTATGTTTTTTGAGCTCATCATTGATATAGTTTTCTACCCGATTCAATTTTATAATAAACTTATATTAATTTTTTAATTTATTAATTATGCTAGTCCTAAAAATATAAAAAATATATGTTAAAAAGCTATACAAAATTGTATAGTATATGAATAATAACAAAATTGAAAATAATTTATTATTGTTGAAAATTATTGAAAATTCTGCATTTACAGAAAGACAAATACAAATTATTTATAATATTTACAATAGAGAGGAAAGACTAAAAGAAATTACCTCGGGAGCTTATTATAGAGAAGTAAAACAATGTAAAAATAAAATCAGGAAAATTGTATTATTCTTTTATCCTCTTAAATTTATTGGATATTTTTAATAATGAACAATTACTTACGTTAAACTCCGTTATTGACAAGTTATATAGATTACAGAGCAATCACGAAAAATATCACGAAAATAACATTGAATCCGTGATGAATATCATAGATCAGATGATTGATAAAATGCTATTATAGGATAATCTCTCATATCCCCGTTTAAATAAATAATATAAATATCACATCCATCAAAGTTATATCACACCATATCATTAAGAAATATGTGCTTATCTATATTGCATCACCTATTTCTAATTTATATTATAATTCCATTTAGTCACAAGCCTAGTAATAACATTCATACTAATACGAATCCATAATAAAATAACAAATAAAGGAACAAAGAAGCATAATTTAGAATTAAAAATTTTAGATATGGAAAAACAAATAAAGGAACAAAGAGAAAAAATCAATCTTTTATCAGAACAAATAGAAGTTGTATTTTACAGAACAAACAACACAAATACAAAATTAGACAACATTTTTAGTCTTATTACAAAAATAGATGAAAATATTTTAAATAAAAGCATATCACAATATCAAGCAGTATCACCTGCTCCGACTCATGTAAGTAACCCAAATATCATACAGTCACAAGTACAAACAGATTATAATATCTCATCAAATTCACAATTAGAAGCCGTTAATGTTGATCATCATAATAGTACTATTGAATACATTTTGAAAAAATTAGATAATAACTCTTTAACCACTAGAGAACTACAACAAACTATAGGTAGAACTAGAGAACATACATCAAGACTTATGAAAAAATTATACGATAATAAACTTGTTGATAGAGATATAGATTCAAAACCTTTCAAATATACTATTACAAACGAAGGTCGTAAACGGTTGATAAAACATTCTGTCTCAAAAAATAATTATCATTCTGATCTTCTGAAGAATCATGAGAATTTAATAGATGGGTTGTCTGAGATTCGATATCCTGAGAATTTAAATTCGAATTGACATCTTTTGATATCTTTATTAATTTATATATCCATTCCTTTCCCCTTTTAATTCTCATTAATTTATTTTTTCCAACGTATCTAGATAGATATGTAGATATCATACTTAATTGTAGTTGTTCACTATAAACACTTTCATAGGATTCGACAACATTTGAGGATGTAAAAGAACTAAAAGCAAAGTTATTTTCAATAAGAGCCCAGATTCTTGATTCTATTGAATTTAAAGAATGGTTATTCTTATCTATATTTTTTGTAACGAATATTATTTGAGTTATAATTTGGTTTGATAGAAGTATTAATCTCCTCTTTAGAAATATTTAATGATTCTACCAGTTGAAGAACTTTCTGGATTTTATCTTTTGATAGATTGCCCTCTAAGGATAAATTATATTTTCCACCGTCATCATCTTCCAATTCTATTTTTATCTTCTTCTTTCCAGTGGACAATCTATTTATCTCTGTGAACTTGATAACGTATGTGAACTTAACAATAGTGTGTTAATTTTGATAACTAATAACTAAGTTTTTTTTAACTAAAATGAGATTAAATATTTGGCTATAAGAATTCCATTGATAATATTTTGATTATTATAATATTATTATAAGTTCCAGTGGAAATAAAGGGGTTAATTCACGGTTATTAACTATGTTAAATTCAAAAAAATGATTCCAGTGGAAATAAAGGGGTTAATTCACGGTTATTAACAAAGATTATTTATCTGTTAAACACATTGTTAAAGTTAAAGAATTAATGCCAGACCCCTTGATTTCTAATGCAATTTTTAATAATTTAATATTAAATATTAAATATTAATATTATATAATTAGTTTATAATAGTTGATTATGTGTTTAAAATGTAAATGTAAATAACAGTTAACATAATTATTATGTTATTATCTTTTAATATTCGAATAGAAAATAAGGGGTGTCTGTGTTAAAACATCTCAAACAAAAGTTGGGAGAAAGAGATAATGGATTCAGATTATTTAGATAATATTTTTGAAAAAGCTGTATTTGGAATTAATTTAATTAAAAACAGAAAAACATTAACAATTGATTATGTTCCAGAAAAACTTCCATTTAGAGATGAAGAATCAAAAACTATTGCTCAAGTATTATCAGTTGTATTAAAAAAGGGAAGACCATCAAATCTTTTAGTTTTTGGAAAACCTGGAACTGGTAAAACTGCAGTTGTAAAAAATGTAATTAATAGATTAAAAAAAAAATCAATAGAGCATGGAATAGAAATAACAGTTACTATTGTTAATGCAAAGACTGCAAATACTTCTTACAAAGTTTTATATGATATTGCTGAAGATATAGGGACAAATAAAATTGATAAAAAGTTCAAAGTTCATTTTACAGGATTGTCGATGGGAGAAGCAACAGATCGAATTCTTGAATATATTAAAAAAAATAATCTTCATGTAATTTTAGTTATCGATGAAATAGATTCTTTGGTGGATAGAAATGGTGATGATATTCTTTATAGTTTTACTAGAGCAAATGAACGTTTATTAGAATCCGGATTTATTTCTTTAATAGGAATATCTAATAGTTTAACATTTAAAGATAAATTGGATCCAAGAGTTAGAAGTAGTTTAAGTGAAGAAGAATTGATATTCAATCCTTATACAGTACTACAACTAAAAGAAATTCTAAATGAAAGATCACAACTTGCCTTCAATGAAGGTTCTATATCTCAAGCTTCGATTAATTTATGTGCCGCAGTTGCCGGAAAAGAAAATGGTGATGCTAGAAAAGCAATAGATCTTTTAAGGGTAGCTGCAGAAATCGCTGAAAGAGAACGAGCAACAATAGTTATTGAAAAACATATTAGAGAAGCACAAGAAAAAATAGAAAAAGACACTAATTATGAAGTAATAAAAAACTCAACAACTCATACCAAATTAGTTGTTCTTTCCATATTGAAATCTCAAACTGGAATGACAGGAGACGTTTATGATATCTATATATCATTATGTAAAATAATAGAGCAAGATACATTGACTCAACGAAGAATTACTCAAATAGTAAGTGAATTAGATCAATTAGGATTAATTACATCAAATGTAGTGAGTCATGGACGTTATGGACGTTCTCAAATAATAAAAATTGCAGTTTCTTCTGATACAATAATAGATGCATTAAAAGATGATCCTTATTTATCTACACTATTATAAGTAACAATTATATTTCTCTATTTAATTATGATCAAATGTTCTGATCGATAGATATGATCAAAATATATGATCGAAAGAACAGCTTTTTATAAATACTTGATCTACATTGTTCTATTTGATAATAATGAAATATAGAAGTAGAACAGAAATAACGGTATTAATTCTAGATGCAGCAAATGGAGGAGCTACCAAGACAAAAATTATGTACAAATCATTTCTTTCATACGCACAGTTAAAAGAATACTTTTCAATGTTAATAGAAAATGCATTGATAGAATATGAAGATGGAACACAAAAGTATAGAACAACAGAAAAAGGCTTACGGCTATTAAAAATATATAATCAAATAGAAGAATTAATTCCAAATACTATTAAATAATTTCATTTTTTAATTTAGCTTGATAAAGGAATATAAATAAAATTAAATAATTTATAGTTTATATTAAAATAATTATCTTTTTAATTGATGACTTAAAATATCTACTGTTCCTTCTTTATACTTTACAATTACAGTATCTCCTATATTATAATTGCAATTATTTATTCCTCTAGGATGATCAGGAGTATCAACCACACAAATTCCATTATTTTTGCTAACTATTTTAGCATTGCTTGTAATTTCTTCTCTAATTAGATTTTTTATAGGAAATATAAAAATTCCTAAAACAATAAAAACACCCAAAGCAATAGAACCAAATATAATTAACAATTTTTTAGTAGAATGTTCTGTTGAGTTTATTTTATCATAACCAAATGACATACAATTGTTGATATCTATATTATACTTAAATAATTTATCAGGAATATTTATTTATTTATTATAAATGAATATAATGTAATTTAATTGAAAGATTGATATGGGATATATAATTTAAAACAAATAAAAAAATTAACTTTGATTAACTCACTAATCCAACTAATAAAGAATATAGATAAAATCTATTTTCGTCCTCAAGTTAATTAATATCAAATATTGAGATTTTTTAAAATAATAATACTGACAATGATGTATAAAATAGATGTTAGTTATAATATTATTTATTATTTATTTCTTATTACTGATCACATTTGTAAAACTGATATTATACTTGATAGTATATTGAAAATTAAAAATATATTAAAAATTCATTATATGATCAAATGTTCTGATCGAAAGATATGATCAAAATATATGATCGAAAGAACAGCTTTTTATAAATACTTGATCTACATTGTTCTATTTGATAATAATGAAATATAGAAGTAGAACAGAAATAACGGTATTAATTCTAGATGCAGCAAATGGAGGAGCTACCAAGACAAAAATTATGTACAAATCATTTCTTTCATACGCACAGTTAAAAGAATACTTTTCAATGTTAATAGAAAATGCATTGATAGAATATGAAGGTGGTAGGTTGAATATGTATAGAACAACAGAAAAAGGCTTACGGCTATTAAAAATATATAATCAAATAGAAGAGATAATACCTCAAATAAATAATAACTAATATAATATTAATTTTCAATTAAAAATATTATCTATTATAAATTAATACATAATTATATATTATCATAAATCTCAATAATTAGTAACAATCATACAATTAAAGGTTATTTTACTATTAAGACAGGATTTTTACTATGGTGTAAAACTCTATGCGATACACCTCCTAACAATGCATGCTTAAAGTTTCCCTTTCCTCTACTTCCAATAATAATAAAATCATAATTATTCTTTTCACTGTAATCAATTATAGTAAATCCAATATTACTTCCTTCTAAAAATAAAGTTTCAGGTTCTATGTTGTATTTTTTTGCTAGAATTTTACCAACTTCAAGAATATCTTTTGCTTCTTTTTCTAATGTAATCATTACAGAATTAACAAGTTTTTGTGATTGAATATAAATAAATGGTGGTAATTCTATTACATATAAAATAGTTAATTTTGATTTCAATTTTGAACATAAGAATAATCCATGATCTGATGCTCTTAAAGAATTTCAGATCCATCTATTGGAATAAGAATCTTTGAAAACAATAATAAATTAAATAATAATCTATGATATAAATATAATGAGACTATTGAATTTGATCAACTATAGGTAACATATAAAATTAATTATTTTTTGGTTTTATATAACAATAATAAATAAAACTAAAAAAAGGAATAATTAAAAAGATTCTTGATGTATTGAAGTAACAGTATTTGGAATTAATTCTTCTATTTGATTGTATATTTTTAATAGACGTAAGCCTTTTTCTGTTGTTCTATACTTTTGTGTTCCATCTTCATATTCTATCAATGCATTTTCTATTAACATTGAAAAGTATTCTTTTAACTGTGCGTATGAAAGAAATGATTTGTACATAATTTTTGTCTTGGTGGCTCCTCCATTTGCTGCTTCTAGAATTAATACCGTTATTTCTGTTCTACTTCTATATTTCATTATTATCAAATAGAACAATGTAGATCAAGTATTTATAAAAAGCTGTTCTTTCGATCAGTATATTTTGATCATAAAATTATCTTATTCTATCAATTACATTTGATCAATAAGTATAAAAAATTTTTAATATTAAAATTTTTTATATTTGTTAGATAATAAATTCATAGTTATTTAAATTTCATTCATTTTTTTATTCAGTTGTTTCTATACAAATAAAATGCATGAGGAGTAAATAAATAAGAATTATCTGAAATTGATCTCTTTCATTATTGGTATATAATCGGTTTAAAGTTAATTTTTTAAATAACAAAAAGTAAAATTAAATAATTTAAATCAAGATGAATTAATTAGTAATAAATATTTGATTAAAAAATAATAATCTATTATCTTAAATAATAGAATTAGTGTTATATTATATATAGATAATATATAATAATAAATCAAATTGTTCCATCCAACTCATGATAGAATTCATTATTGGTTACAATTATTACTATCATCTATTTCATTCTTAATTTCTCTAATTTAACGCCTACTTTTATCAAATTCCTTACAATAAATGGAAAATTAGTTAATGATAAACATAAACCCAATAAACCTAATGATTCCTAGACCAGGTGGCCCTATTTTATTATTAAGCATTGTTTTAGGAGAATTAATACTATTTTTTATGACTGGTTTTCATGAAATTATAGGGATAATTATTACAACTACTATAGCTTTTGTAATTGGTATTATTGATGATTTTAAAACAATGCCAGGATGGTTTAAACCTGCTGCTTTAATATTGGCTGCTATTCCTTTGATAATATTTCATGTAAATGAGAATCATTTAAATATTATTTTTGGAAATGTATATATTCCATTATTATATATACCATTAATATTAATTGCCATACCATTAGCAGGAAATACTATAAATTCAATTGATGTATTCAATGGAGTTGCTACAGGATTTTTAATTATAACAATGTTTCCTTTATTAATTAGTACTTTATTATTTGGAAAGTTCGAAGTTTTTTTAATAGAGTTACCATTTTTTGCTTCTTTAATAGGATTTTATCGATTTCATAAATATCCTAGTAAAATATTTCCTGGTGATTCAGGTACATTATTAATGGGAGCAATTTATGGATCTTTTGCTATCGCGTCCAAATCTGAGATTATTGCAATAATAGCATTATTACCTGCAATAATGAATTCATTTTTATTTTTAAGCAGTGTAAGAAAAATTGTTGAACATAGACAGATAAAATCAAGACCTGTTATTCTTAAAGATGATTATAGTCTTGAAGCCTCTAAAGACAAAAATGCACCAATTACATTAGTAAGATTAATTTTATTAGATGGCTCGCTTTCAGAAAAACAAATAGTAAATAAAATCTATAAATTAGGAATTTTTTCATCCTGTTTATCTTTTATTACAATAATATTACAATACTTAATATTAAATATAAAGTAAAAGTGATAAAAAATGAAATTTTTGGATCTTAGATATTTTATCTTGTTTATGTGGGGATTAGTTATGATAGCCTGTCTTTCTATTATTTTTCTTATAGCTCCAATGAGTAAATATCTAATACATCAAAAAAACACGATAATAATTTTACAAACTTCATTTATTCAAGCGATTTTAGCAGTTATAATAGTAGGTATTTTAATATATTTATTAAATAAGTTTAAAAAAATATATTTTTATAAAAAATTAATAGGTAAAAAAAAGAGATTAATCTATTTCTGCTTTATATATTTGAACCAATTTGGAAAATCCTTTTTCCTCTACAAAATTCCATTTTTTTCCACAAATTGAACAAGTAATTATTTTATCATTTGATGAGAATTCAAGTTGATAGTGACTACAACGTATTTGGTATTCATATTTTAACGATTCTAATTCTTTAATAGTATTTATATCTCTGACAGATTTTCTGTCAATAATATTTTTTAAATATTAACATAATATAATCTATTATTATATTAATATATATTGTTAAGATAAAAAATATTTTAATAATTTTTTATATAAATTAAGTTTTATCCAATATAAAAAAACAAAAATATATAATTATGTATGATAATCTAATATAATTTTATACATCTATATATATCTAATAATAATGAATTATTTTATTGGATAATGTAAATTCTGATATTAGAAAAATACAATTTACAGGAAGATCCACTTACATTTTATCATTACCTAAAAAATGGATTGAAGAAATGAAATTAAAAGCTGGAGATCATGTTTCTATATCTAGAAATTCAAATAATTCATTATGTATTACCCCAGAACAAGAAAAAAGATTACATGATGTAATAAATGAAGTTACTACTTTAGTTTTAATTGATGAAGGTCCAAATACATTAAAAAGAAAAATTGTATCTATTTATTTATCTGGCTATAATTTAATTAATTTAAAATCAAAAATAGGGAGAATTCAACCTATACAAAGAGAAGCAGTTAGAGAAATAGTAAGAAGAAGTTTGATTGGAACAGAAATTATTGCAGATTCATCAGATATAATTACAATTCAAGTTTTATTGACATTGCCAGAATTATCAGTTAATACCGCAGTAAGAAGAATGTTTCTAATAGCATCTTCTATGCATAGAGATGTAATAATTGCATTAAAAGAAAAAAATTTTGAAATTGCTAATGGAGTAATTAAATCAGATGATGAAGTAGATAGATTTAGTCTATATATATTAAGAAATTTGGTAATGGCTACTAATAATGAAAGAATTCTACAGGAGATAGGATTAAAATATCCATCAGATTGTTTAAGTTATAGAGTTACTGTAAAAAGTATTGAAAGAGTGGCTGATCATGCCACTAGAATTGCAATAAAATCTTTAGAAATTACATCAAGATATTTCCTTGGCAGTAATTGAAAAACTAGAAAAATTAAGTAATTTAGCATTGGAGGTATTAACATCATCTGTAGAAGCATTTTTAAGAAGAGATTATAATTTAGCAGATAAAATAGCTGATAAATCCGAAAATGTACTTAAATTTTGAAAGAGAGATTATGAAATTCCTGAGATTCGCTAGAAAATAAAACTGTATAGATCAAAATACAAGTGCTAATATTAAATTAATATTAGAAGATATTCGAAGGACTGTAGAACATGCTAGTGATATTGCAGAATCAGCAATGAATCAAACTATAGGAGAAATAATTAAAGTTGAAAAAAGATTAGGCGTTACTTTGTAAAAAGATTTTGTTTATTTTATAACAAAGAATACAATGAATATTACAATTATCATGAAGACAAATTAATTGAAGAGAATTACAATTAAAACACCAAATTTGTTTATTCATACTATAAAAAAAATCATAATCATTATAAATATTACGAATAAATTAATCGTAAATTATATTATTTAGTTAAATTTTCAAAATAAAAATATTATTATAGAGCAGAATTGCCTCTTGACTTTGTTCTTATATCAATTGCCTCTTGTATATCTGTTATAAAAATTTTGCCACCTATTTTATTACTTAACTTTTCTAATAAAGTATTAACAATAATTTCCACCACATTCATCTTTTACCACAGATTCGATTTTTGTTCTTGGAATAAATTCTGGTGTATATTGCATATGTACCTCGTCCAATTGAGACAGGTTCTGCTTTAGTTTTTCCTTTTCCTTCAATTCGATAGTGATTCATGCCTCCAATATTGTTATCTTTAAAAATTTCACTAACTGTATGTAATTCTCTATCTGGAACTATTATCTCAATTTTCTTCATTATTATTAATCAACCATCATTTTTTTTATATCACATATTTAAATGATCAATGTGTTCTTTGCATTGCAGTGAAATATTATCATAAATTATGTAAAATATATTATATTTATAATTATTATATATTTAATATAATTACCATATAAAAGGATTTATTAAAAAGATATATTTGATTATTTTATAGTGATATTAAGAAGTTAAATAAATAATACTGTTTAATTATTTCTAATTCTAATTTAATTTCAAATAAATTATTTATGTCAATTGCAATTTAGTATTATATTGTTATTTCATTGGTTTATATTTATAAAAAAAACTTATTTTATTTATACAAAATAGTTGCAATACTGTCTCTACTAGAATTATAAAGTTCTTATTATAAAGTAATGATTGTTTTATTTTTATGTGATTTTATTTAATAAAAGTCATAGTTATTTTAGTAATTATATTTTTATTTCTAACTCTAATTCTCTTGTATCCTACTAAAGTTTTGATTTCCTATGGACAAACAAATTTGATTCCTGATAAATCATGCTATTATTGAAAACTACTGATTGTATTAACAGTATGATAACAGGAGTTTTTATGGGTTCTAATTCTGATTGTAGTGATAATAATTTAAATAAAGAACAATTATCAGTTCTAATAGTAATTCATCCTTTAGTAAAAATGATCTTCCTTGAATTTGAAACTCAAAATAACAAAACTTCTGACTTCCTTGCAATTAATCATGGACTTGTTAAGAAGATGGTGCTTCTCTATCTTTAGATGATCCTTCAACGTTTACTCAAATCCTTGAAACATAGATCAGGGTTTATCTCTTGGTAATACTTCATCTTTGCAATCGATACAGTAGATAAAGTAAAGAGCGATTCTTCTTCAGTTACAATAATGAATGTAGAAAACTTACTTAGATAAAAATAAACATGGTAAAGAAATCTTTGCATGTTTTAATAGAGCTATTGTTTCTACTTCATCATTTACCTGATTCTGCAATTATTAAATGTGCTAAAAATCATAGCAGTTTTAAATAACTCATTTATTTATTTTAAATTTATACATATATCTAATATAATAAGTTAATTTGTTGCAATTATTACTATGTTTTCTCCTTTGATAAATATTTCTCCCATTTCCTGAACTTGGTCTCTTTTAAAATCTCGGTAGCGTTTTCTAATGTTAAGTTCATAAATTGATCAAAACTTTTTAATTTACCTTTGAGTGTTCTTTTTCCTTTTAATTTTATGATTATATTTTTATGTAAGCTGCTTTGCAAAATATTGGATTGATTATTTCGTGGTGACGATGACAATAAAATATAAAATCTCTTTTTGTTATTTAGGTTTAACTTAATTTGTATTTTTTAAACTCTAATAATATCATAATATAATTTAAAATGATTATTCTTTATTCTTTTATCCTTGTTTGGACCATTAAATCATATGTTTGCAATTTAAACTTTATTTCATATAGTGCTTTGTACGCATAACTAAATCTATTTAGCTAGAATAAAATTATCTATTATTTGTTGCATTGGCCTTCTTATAATCAATCTCTTTAAAACCAGGAGAGATACTTTTTCCGATACAATTTTCTGAAAATATGGGATGGAGAATTAGAAAACATGAACGAAGAAAAAGAAGGTAAAAAGTACAAATTTCTTGATTTCCTACATTCATTATCATCGGTCACATCAAGAGCATACTTTCATCTACTACCATACAGACAAATTCAGAAAGTAATCATAAAATGTCTACCAAATATCCCAAAGTTATTCACAAATATGTAGAAGAATAAACAAATTGGATATCTCTTTCAATAGGTTAGATGATGATGATGAAAGCATCATCATAGCAATATACAGTATGCTATCAAGGTTACTAAGAGGTCAATGGATACAGAAAAGCGGCAGGTAAAAAAGGAAGGCTATTTGAAGGTCCATATCAGCTATAAGAAAATTTTTAACAACAGATATTCCTATTTTTACTACAATAATGACGACCTTAACAAGGTAATTTTAAAAATTAATATTCTTTATTATTAAATCCATTCTAAAAAAATAATAATAAATCAATTCTATTTGAAAACTAAGGATTAACGTATACTATGATTTATATTTATTAAGTAATATTAATATCAAGTAAATAAAATTTAAATTTGAACATTATCGATTATAGCAGTGCATTATCTATCCATTTCCTAAGATCCATATTATACTTTGGTATATCTTTTACTTCTTAATTGTATCTCTGATTGTTTTAAAGGTTATGAGAACATTTTTCCTATAATGGCCTTCAACAGCACTTTGCTAAAATCAAATGGCCATGTATGACATATATTATCTATAAAAAAAGCAAACGACGTTCTGACATTGATACAGATGCAAAGTAGTGTCGCTATATTCATACATAAGTATATCATCAAATTCTTTGACAATAAAATATTTTTCATCTATTATTTGAATTCCTAAAGCAAATAGAATTATTATCATTATAATCTTTCTTTTATTTGTTATTTTTTTAAAATCATTTTTTCATTTTATATGCTTGAAAGCAATTGAATATCTCTTGTTTTTTTGAAATAAATCAAGAAAAATATCATATTTAATATATTTAAAATTTTATGCTTTGTTATTTTTATAACCTTTAGTTATTTCTTTGAATAATATTATAGTATGTTTATTAATTTTTCACTAATTAATTATTAATATTTAATAATAAAAATATATATACTTAATAAACGCAATATATTTGGATGAATAGAAATCAAAATTTGATAATACTTGATAATGTTAGCTATTATAATAGCGATAGTACCTTTAAAGGTATTAGCAGCGAACAATAACAATAATTTAATAAATTCTATATCCTCTCTATCACCACAAAAATTAACATAATACACTCAAATAATAATAACAATAGTAATTTACCAATAAATATAAAATTAGATAATGCTACTTCTAATAATACTAATTCTTCTAAATCATTATTAAAGTTGTTGCATCTTTTTTTCCTATATATGAATTTGTTAAAGCAGTTGGAGGAAATAAAGTTCAAGCTTCCGTCTTGATTCCTATTGGTGCTGAACCACATGACTTTGATCCAACAATACAACAAATAAGTAATGCTCAAACTGCAGATATGGTTGTATACAATGGTGCAGGAATGGAATCTGTATGGATAAATAAGGTTAATCCCAAATTTGCAGTAGATACCAGTCAAGGTTTGAATCTACTTTCAAGCAGCGATAAAGAAGCATCTACTGGTGTATGATCCTCATATTTGGTTAGATCCTATTCTTGCAGAACATCAGGTAAATATGATACGTGATGGATTGATAAAGGTGGATCCTAACAATGCTAATTATTATAAAGACAATGCTCTAAAGTATATTGCACAACTTAATTCTTTAGATTCTACCATTAAATCTGGATTATCTAACTGTAATAAGAAAGATTTTATTTCATTTCATAATGCCTTTAGTTACTTTGCACAAAGATATGGCCTAGTGCAACATCCAATACAAGGTCTTTCTCCAGAGGGGGAAATACTACCACAAAAGATCCAAGAAATAATACAATTATCAAATAATTTAGGAATTAATACAATTTATTCTGAAGATTTGGTTGATCCCCGTGCCGCACAGGTAATAGCGGATGAAATTCCAAATGGTAAAGTATTGGTGCTAAGTCCAATAGAAGGAATCAAGCCCGTAGAACAAAAAGCAGGAATAGGATATCTAGATAAGATGAAACAGGATCTAGCAAATCTTGAGATAGGATTGCAATGCAACAACAACGTCATAACAACAAAACAAACCTATAGATAGCTTAAATGGTTTTGATAGATGAAGATAATAAATTGAATCAAGACACAACAAAAAGAGATAATTGTATCTCTAAACAATGTATCTTTTGGATATAAACATCATAATATCTTACTTCTTTCCTTAAATAATATTTTCTTTAATATTTTTGAAGGAGATATTATTTAGGAATAATTGGTCCTAATGGTTCAAGAAAGACCACATTATTTCAATGTATAATGGAATTACAAAATAGGTATTCTGGAAATATTCTTTTATTTAATCAAGTCAATGTATATTTTTTCATGGTTATATGCAAAATTTTTTCAAAAATTCTGACTTGTTTATGAGAATGTTTTCACCGAAATCAAATATTATATCTCATATACAGTCACATTTAAGTAAAGTAATAGACTAACAATGATCTTGCAAATAAACATAATTTAACAAGAATGAATAGAATAAGTATGGCTATTATAAATGTTATAAAAATAAAATATGATAATGATAAGAGGAGAGTAAGTATATAAATATGGTATCATTTGAAATACTCCAATTTGCCTTTATGCAACGAGCTTTAATCACTGGAACTGCTGTAGCTATCACATGTTCAATAATTGGATTATTCCTTGTTCTAAGAAGGCAATCACTTTTTGGTGACGCCATGTCTCATGTGGCATTTGGAGGTATTGCTTTAGGAATATTTATGAATATGTATCCTATATGGACAGCATTTATAGTCTCAGTTTTAGCTGCATTAGGCATCACCAAATTAAAAGATTCTGCAAAAATACCATCTGATTCTGCCATCGCAGTTTTGCTATCTTCAGGGCTTGCATTGGGAGTTGTTTTGATAAGTTTGTCCAATGGATTTAGTCTAGATTTATTCAGCTTTCTTTTTGGAAGTATTCTATTAGTAGGTTTTCAAGATGAAATCACTGTTTTAATACTAGATGTTGCTATTATATCCATTGTAGTATTTTTATATAAGAAATTAATGTATATCACCTTTAATGAAGAACAAGCAAAGGTAAGTGGCTTGGATGTCACAAAGATGAATTATCTTTTTATTGTACTCGCAAGCATAACTGTAATCACCTCAATTAGATTGGTTGGTGTGCTTTTAATTTCTTCATTAATTGTAATTCCCAATGTTACTGCTATGTTGTTTGGAAAAGGCTTTAGAAAAACTGCAATTATTTCTATTTTAGTTGCAGTATGCTCTGTTGAAATAGGAATAATGCTTTCCTATATATGGAATATTGCCCCTGGTGGAACAATAGTGCTTACCTCTATTGCTATATTTCTCTCTACCATATCTATTAAATCTATTTTTAGTCTACTATTGAGATATAAAACAAACTATGAAAAGACTAAATTGAGAAATATAAAAATTCAAAATAAAGAGTAATTAATGAAAATGAAAATTTGGGTATTTTGAAAAATCAAACGATAATATATTATAAAGATCATAACAAATCATAATATATTATAATATATAGAAGGGATAGAATAATGGAACTCTAAAATATTATTGTTTTTGAGAAGCATCATAATATATTCTGTTACCAATTATCGATGTTTATTATAAGAGGACAATTTAATTAATTATTATTAAATGAAATCACAATTGTTTTTTATTAACATTTTAGTGTTAATATTGTATTGTAATAGTTGCAAATGAATATGATCTACTAACAACTCTGCATGGTTATAACTGCTTTCTAAATCATGTAATAAAGAATATAACAATAACTTCTTTAGCATTTTTGCAGATTATATTGATACATTATCTTTTAAGTAAGAAAAGATTTATAATTACATCTATCAAAATGAGATTTTATTTTACATATATTTTTATTTAAAAATGTCTGCAAATTATAAATAGTTAAGAACTTGATTTGAACTATTTACTAATACTATACTACCATCTTGAATTTATAATAGAGATAAAAAACAACAACAAAGTATTACATAATTCACGTAACCTACTCATAGAAAATTAAAAAATTCATTGAAATACAAACTCACTCACATAGAGTTTTTATACCCATGACCATGGCTCAATTCCACGCATCTCACACTGTTTTCTTATTATTGTTTTTGAGCGATTAATTGATTCCTCTTCACTAATATTACCCTTTTTTAAGTATTGTAAAAATATTTCTTCATATAGTTTTTTTGCTCTTTCCTCATTGAATTCTCTATAATTTTTTATTTTTTTATTTTGCTCCTTCCTTATATTTGCTTTATCGTCGTTTTCTAAATTTATCTTCTCTATTCCTTTTAAATCAATATATTCTGCTTTGCAAAGATCACAACTCCAATCAAAAAAAAATTTGTGAATGTTGCATTTGGTCAATATTTTTAAAAAAATATATTCTTATTTAACTTTTTCATAAGATAAATATTGATAAATACAACGTGTAAAAGTAGTGCCATAATAGCTCAGCTTGGTAGAGCGAGGGTTTCGTAAACCTTAGGCCGTGGGTTCGAATCCCACTTATGGCTTTGAATCAAATATTATGTTACTATCAGTCTTACTTGATCCATTTTTCTATTTCCTTGAAATTTTTTGGTCATATTTTTTATGTCATTTGAGTCGCCATAAAGTACAAAAATTTCTAAACATCTATCTTTATCAATTTTATTATGTATATGCGTATTAATTATTTTATCATAATCATGGCGCATTTCACTAATTTCTTGATCAGACTTTTCATCATGAATTACTAAAAGAACCGAATGGAGGATCCCATCAAGTTCTTCTATTCTTTTTTCCTCCAAAAGTAAATTCCTTACACTTGCCCTTACAATTTCTGATCTCCCTGAAAATCCTAAAAATTTTTGTAATTTATCTAACTCTTGGATTATATTTTCATTTAGTGAAATACTTATAATTGGCACTATTTCCTATTATCTCTGTATTATATTATATATTATTTAATTTTTAAAAATTGTTTAACAACATTTTAAACTTTGCTCATTCTACAAAATTATTTGTACCTTTACTTTATATTGTGAATAAAAGCAACCGCAAATAAATAAAGAAATATTAAACCAATAATGATTCTACCAAGTATTATTGTTAAATTGAATAGTAATATAAGAGAAACAATAACAATAACCCATTTAATAACAAAACATCAAGCTTTATATTATTTTGTCGGATATTAAAAGAAAAACCTAAGTATTATATTTTATTTGTATTATTAATATTTATTTATTTGTTATTGTTTATTTCACATACTGGTTCTGTTAGGTCTTTCAAGAACTAGTAAATCAAATGGTTTAAATGTAATATAACTAAACTATTCATTATATAGCAACAATAGTATTGTTTTTTATATTAATCTCTTGCATAATTAGTACATTACAAAATTTATAGATTATCAAAGATTAATTGTAATATTTACATTTTAATCTGCTAATTACAATCAAGATATGTTCCATTTGTAGAAATTTTTCTAATGGTAATAATTATGCAGATCTATTACTTTGATGCATTTCTTCATTATTAATAACTCCTAAATATATTACTTTGAAATCTGGATATATTAAAATACACTATTACTTTCAACTTGTTTTTATTTATTATCTGCAATAGTGAAAGCACTTTTATCTACTAGTTAAAAATACTATATTATAGATATAATGATGCTTAATTTTAAATTATTATGTATATCTTTTCTCCTTCTCTCCTCTCTTCTCTCTATTTTACTTCTTAATTTTTATCTATCTCCTGTATTTGCAAAACAATCTGCGATAAATTCAACTGTAAATGATCCTTTTGGTATTAAAAAAATATATCCTACAAAACCAGGTGGCAGAGAATGGTTTATGAATATGTCTGATCCACAGAATGATCCTAATGTAGAGTTTACTTTTGCTCCTCATTTAATTAAGCAAAATGATGGTTCATGGAAGCTTGATAAAAACCATAAAATTAGAATTAATGTTCAAACACCAAAAAATTTACCTCCTTGGAAAAATATGGAAATAACAGGATATGTAAAAATCGATTCTCTCATTAATTCAACCCATAGAAATAGTCTTAATTCAACTAGCAAAAACGGTGTAACAGATATTGACTGGGTATCAAGAACAAGTATACATAATGAATACTTACCATGCTCTGGTTTATCTCTGCATGGTGGCATTTATCCTGATGGTACCGTTGCTTGGAAAAAGGAAATTTGGTTTACTGGGGGATATACCAAAGAAAAATCTATAACGCAAATAACTGAACCACTAATTAACAGATGGATAGGTTGGAAAGTTATTGTAAATAATGTAAATAATGATTCTGCGGTAAAGATGGAATCATATTTAGACAGTTCTAATTCAAACTATTGGGTAAAGGTTTTTCAAATGACTGACGATGGTAAATGGTCTGCAAACAGTTCCGACAAAATTTTTTATAGCGCAAATTGCGGAAAATCTAAAGATCATATAATACTATATCCAGGGCCAATTGTAACGTTCCGTGCAGATAATGTAGTATTAAACTTTAAAGATTTTAGTATAAGAGAAATAGCTGTTCCTTCATAAAAAATACTGGTTGACATTGCATTATTTGCCAGTATTTGATAGATTTACTTCTCATTTGTTTTTATCTTTATCTTATATTCAAGAATAAATTTTTTTTAATTTTTTGGCTAATTTTGATCCTATTTTTGGAATCGATGATAATTTGGATTCAGATATCACTAATAAATCATTAGGAATACAAATTCCAGCAGAATATAAGGAACGTGCTCTAGCTCTACCAATATCTTTAATCTGAACCAATGGTACAAGTTCTGCCTTTATTCCATGTTTTATTCGATTTTGCAGTGAAAAAATAGTAGAAAGCAGATCTGTTCTGCCAAGCAATTTAGCTATTTCGAAAATAGAAGAGATTAACCAATTTGATACTTCAACGATTCTATGAATATCACCAGGTTCTATTGCCATCTTTTCGTGAATTCTCTTTTCGGTAGATTCATTAATCCATTCATATAATGTCCAAAGACTTCTAGAACAATCCATTACTTCTACATCAAAAAAAAATTCATCATAATTATTATAAAATAAAATACTAAATTCTTCGATATCCTGTTTTCTAAAAGAGAATTTAGGATAAAAATCCGGACTAGTAGTAATAATGTGGAGAAAACCAAAAATGTTATTTGTTTTAAAGGAATTAGGTTTGATTGATTTTATGATTTTTTTAAAGGCTACTGCGGTTTCAGGATTAAGATATAAAATAGATACTAGTTTACCAAAAGATGTAACAAAATATTTTTTATTTTCAAATTTAACTAAACCTTCATCTAAAAAATAATCCAAAGATGTATCTATTTTATTATAAATAGATGAGCTATTTTTATTTTGAAAAGAATAAAATGTTTTTGAAAATAAATCATAAATATCATCAATATTTATTCCATGAAAGGAAGAAATGACCCCAAGTAAATGAATTTTTATTGATGTATTATTTTCAAGATTAGAGTTAAGTGGTTCGGGAGTACCTAGAATATAATGATCATATATATCCTCATGTGATGTTCGTGAATCAGATATAATTATTGATTCTCCATAAGTATCGTATTGAGGCCTGCCGGCCCTTCCACAGAGTTGCTTATATTCAAGAACACTTATTGGAAGAGTAGCCCCATATCGAAAATCATACCGCGAAATATTTGTAATAATAACTCGACGAGCAGGCAGATTTACGCCAGCAGCTAGAGTAGGTGTAGCAAATAGTGCTTTTATTGTTCCATTTTTAAAAGCTTTTTCAACAATTTCTCTACTAGGTAAACTTAAACCTGCATGGTGAAAACCAACTCCTGATGATATCAAATTCGACAAAGTTTTTGTTAAATCAGTATCATCATTATTGTCTAATAGTAATTTGGAATATTTTAAAGCAATTTTTTTTTCCTCTAAAGATAACCTTTTATAAATTACTTCAGAAGATGATTTTAGCTAAAGATATCGATCGTTTCCTAGTCTCAACAAAGATAAGGTTTTGACCATTATCTTTTATGGAATCTAATATTAAATCTTGTGCGATAGATGCAGTATCTTTTCCTGATTCAGAAACATGTATTTTAGAATTATCATTATAATAAATAAAGCCGTCTGAATAAACCCCCTCCAATAATCTTGTTGGTCTCCAAGAACTTTCTATTAATCTACAATCTAGCCAATCAGATATATCAAAAGAATTGGTCACGGTAGCACTTAACCCTAGAATTTGAGAACCAGGATAAAATTTTTTTATTTTTGTAAGAACCATTTCTAGTACCGGTCCTCTATCTGAATCTCCAATTAAATGAATTTCATCTGAGATAAAAAGCCCAACATTAGATAACCATGAAGCGCCTTGCCTTAAAATCGAATCCAATTTTTCATTAGTTAGAATAATAATATCAGAGCTTCCTAAATCTGTATTTGAGGTATTAAAATCTCCTGTACTAATTTTTATTTTTATTTTTTTAGAAAATACTTTAGATTTATCGATATTATTAAAATCTATAAATTTTTCATAGGCAAGAGATCTCAATGGCGTTATATATACTACTTTTTTATTCTTTTCTAAAGTTTTAATAGCAGCTAATATCGATATAAGTGTTTTACCACTTGCTGTCGGGGTAGTAACTAAAATATTAAATCCATTTAACAAACCATTATCTATAGCTAATTTTTGAGGAGGAAAAAAAGAATTATAATTCATAAAAGAAAGAAAAGAAGAAATTTTATCATCTTCTAAATTTATCTGCATATATAAATTAAAATTAAATGTACATTACCTATTAATTTATTTCATTATCGTGAGACTTTTGCCTATAAGAAATGTGAAATGTCTGCTGGTACATGGTGCTGGTGAAACACAAATAATCCATTATTGTTATTCAGATTATTAACCAATAAAAAAATTGTATAAATTATAATAAAAAATGCTATTTATGAATAAATTGGGATAAGATTTTTGTTTTTATATAATAGTAAAATAAATATAATTATTTGGTATTCACAAGCCCAACATTGCCAATTTCTGAACCTATTCCATATCCTAATAACGCTATGCCAGTACCTAACAAAGACATCTCTAAACCTCCTTTCAACCAACTTTTCTTTGCTAGTCTGCCTTTAATCGCACCTATCAAAAAGGAAAATAACAAGCTAATAGAAATTGCAATTAATAATGCAATAAAATTTGTGAATAATCCTGATTTGACAATAAAATATGGAATTATTGGAAGAATTCCTCCCATTAAAAAAGATACAAACATGACTATTGCTCCTTTAAATGGCGAACCAAGTATTTCTAAATTTAAACCAAGCTCTTCTGTAAGCATTGTTTTTAACCATACATCTTTATTTGATATAATTTTGTTTACAACCATGTCTAATTCTGCCCCTGAAAAACCTTTGGATTTATAAATTTCTTCTATCTCTTCTCTTTCTTTATTAGGATAATGTTCTATTTCATATTCTTCTCTCTTTATCTCTGATTCTAAAATTTCTCTTTGTGATTTAACTGCAAGATAGTTTTGTACTGCCATTGCCTTGGCGCCGGTAAACATACCTATTAATGCTGCAAGAATAACAATATCTACTCCAATTGATGCTCCACCTATACCAGCTACTATACCTAATGAAGTATTGACTCCATCTCCAAAGCCAAATACTATATCTCTAATATAGTTACTTTCTTTAATATGAGGTTCGACATGGTATTTTGATTCTGGTTTTGTTTTCAATGATATCTTTATATTTTTTCTAAACTGAATATAATCTTTCAAAAACCTATTTAACATTATTGTTAAAATTAAATTATCTGCAAGATTCTAATTTTAGTATGATATGCACAAAATTGCCAAATTTATTTTTATATTTTTAAAATTAAATAATATCAAATAATATAAAGCATCAAAGCTATAATGATATGTCAGGATAGTGGGAGAAGAAATGTTGTATGAATTATAATAAATTAACTTCGGATGAAGAAAGAGTCCTTTTAAATAAAGCAACTGAACCCCCGTTTGTAGGTGAATATGACAATTTTAACAAGGATGGAACATTTATTTGCAGAAGGTGTAATGCACCTCTTTTTTCTTCAAAAAGCAAATTTGATGCAGGATGTGGATGGCCAAGCTTTGATGACAGCTTACCAAATTCAATAGAGCGTGTCCCTGATCCAGATGGAATGCGAATGGAAATACAATGTACAAACTGTAAGGGACATCTAGGACACGAATTTGTAGGAGAACAGTTTACAAATAAAAACACACGGGAATGTGTTAATTCATTATCCATACGTTTTATACCAAGGGAAAAGGAGTTGCCAAAAACAATTCATGAATAACAAAACTGAAATTGCAACACTTGCAAACGGATGTTTTTGGTGTACTGAAGCAATATTCAAAAGGCTCAATGGTATCGAATCTGTTCTACCTGGGTATGCGGGAGGAACAGTAAAAAATCCATCATACGATCAAGTATGCATGGGAATAACAGGACATACTGAATCAATTCAAATAAAATTTGATCCTGCTATTATATCTTTTAAAAAAATCCTCGATATTTTCTGGCATACCCATGATCCAACGACGCTCAATAGACAAGGTAATGACATCGGTACACAGTATCGATCTGCAATATTTTATCATGACGAGAATCAAAAAGAGATCGCTGAGAAATCAAAAAAAGACCTTGAGTGGGAAGGTGTTTACAAAGATCCTATCGTGACAGAAATTACTCCTTTTAAAAATTTTTATGCTGCGGAGGACTATCACAAAAATTATTATGACAATCATCAAGATGCACCCTATTGCAATTTTGTTATCGATCCTAAAATCCATAAACTGCTCAAGCAATATGGAAATGATGTAAAAGAAGCATACAGGTAGCTTTTAATAATAATGTGCAATGACGACTATTGTCTTGGCAGTGCCTTTATTTTTGTTCATCATGTAGAATAATACGAATCTGAATATTTTTCCTTTTTTTGTTTACAATAGTTAACAAGTCCTAATAAAATGAGATCAACCTTCGCTATCATCCTATTTGAATTTCTTTATCCGAGTTGAATGTTTAATGTCCATATAGTTTTAATTGCCATTATTGGTCGACTCTAGGGTCCATATAGTGAATCTATCGGGGAGTTTTGGATAGACCTCAATATCCACATATGTATCGAAAGTATTTTTCTATAATTATCTTCAAAACTTTCCCTAATGACATTAGTTCCAAAAACACCTTAAATATACATGATTCAAATTGTAATTATATTTCAAAGATCAAAAGAATTATAATATTTTAAAGATGTTGATAGAATTTTTTGATAATAATTATTTTCCATTCAAAAGAAAAAAGAAATACGAACCTAAAAATGCAATCATTAATTTAATCATTTGTTGACCATCATAAAGAATTAAGACAATCAAGGGAACAGTCCTATTATGATAATCAGTAAATTCAATACCTTAAATAAATTATAATAAATCCCTAATCAAATACTATCTATTTTTAATAGGAACTTATTCTATTAATTATTTATATAAGTTTCTTCTAGATATATTTTATAGGTAACATTTAAGTTCTATTATTCATTACAATGATCAATTACTTTATATACCTCAAATATTAATGTACATTAACCATGAGAAAGGATGACAGTAATGATCCTATCAAAGGTATCAACAATATTTATATTGTAATAGTTTTTACAGCTATAGTATTAGCTGGTGGATCATTACTTTCTATAGTAAAACCAAGTTATTCAGTTGATAGTTTGACCTCAACAAACGGAAATAACAGTAATAGTAGCAGTAATAGTAGCAGTAATAATAAAACTTCTCCTATTTCAGTGCAAAGTTATGATAAAATAAAAAACTGTGCTTCTGATCAACATACTCCTACAAATGGAATTACATATCTTACACATTTTAGCTGTGGTCATGTAACTATTTTAAAAAATGGTACAGCATTACGACAATTTACAATCATAGCTAAAGAAAATGTAGTTGTTCCAATTTCCAATACCGGATTGACTCTTAGTGCATGGACATATAATGGATCTATCCCTGGACCAACAATGAGAATGACAGAAGGAGATCATATTAAATTAATATTTATAAATAGTAAAGATAGCAAACATTATCACTCTATTCACATGCACTCTATTCATTCAGGTGCAATGGATGGAATGATGGGACCAGGTGGAAGCATAGCACCAGGTAAAAGCTTTACCTATGTATTTACAGCACAACCATTTGGAGTTTATCCTTATCATTGTCATGTAGATCCGGTGGACGAGCACATTAACCAAGGCTTGTATGGCATGATGATTATAGATCCCAAAACACCAAGACCTCAAATGAAGGAAATGGTGATGCTCATGAATGGCTATGATCTTAATTATACAAAAGAGGGAGTTGATAGATTACCAACAGTAAAAGAGTTAAAAACTGGTTTGCCCAGTGCTAGTCATAGCAATGCAGTATATACAGTAAATGGTGTTGCATTTGAATACAAAGATCATCCAATTACTCTTGAAACAGGAGTACCTTATCGTATATACCTTGTAAATATGTTGGAGTTTGATCCACTGAATAATTTCCATCTTCATGGTAATCTATTTGACTATTATTCATCAGGCACTTCTTTGAAAGCCGATTACAAGAGTGACATAGTACCACTAATGCAAGGAGATCGAGGAATACTGGAATTTAAGTATACTTATCCAGGCATGTTCATGTTTCACGCCCATAAAAACGAATTCTCCATGAAGGGATGGGTGGGCATGTTTGATGTTACAAAACCTAAGGATGTTGGAAGTAAAAGTACTATGGTATCGAATGTAAATGAACTGACAACAGATAGCACCTCAGTAACTAATGTTGCTCATCCTCTTTCTCCTCCTACTGGATTGGAAGGGATATAAAGTTAAGATATTCTCACGCCCTTTTTGTCAAAATACTATAAATAGATTGACATCTCTCTATAAAGAGGGATTTATTTACATTTATTTTTTAAAT
>CAWISD010000029.1:0-27966 GCA_963838615.1 uncultured Nitrososphaeraceae archaeon | reverse complement strand
CATATGTTATCGAACCTCCCTTAACAGATAGTTCCTCATATCAAGATTGAATCTTTTTGTCCTGAAATAGAGTATATCTTGTTTTTAAAATCTGCAAATGATGAATAATATTTTAGAACAAGCAGATCTCGTTGGCTATATTCCATACCTCTTTCCATTACCATAAATTCAGGTGATGCGTAGTTGGAAGGTATACAGGGATAAGTGTATCTTTATTTTCTTCAAAATATCGGATTACCTTCTTTGATTTGTAGTGTTGTGATGCCTTGTCCATAAAAAGATAACATTTTGGAAATTTAGCATGTATTTTCTTTAAATAATCAAGGAATGTATCTCCGTTGAATATATCATACTGTCTGAATAGTTGTTCTTTTTCTTTTCTTTCCCTCTATGCTTGTGTCTCCAAAAACGCATGAATGTTGGTGCGAGCCTGTTACTCGGACTATAGGTCTTTTATTCTCTTTATCAATCCAAACCCTTTTTACAAGAGAATCATAAAAGAAGAATGATTCATCTACAGATACTATCGTAAAGCCTTTTTTCTCTTCATCTTGTTGTTGTGTTTCCACAAGTATCTGTTCTGTAGTCTTTTTTTGAATTCTCTTTCCTCTTTGGATGCAGTATTAACATTTACTTTCTTGGTACTTTCTGTTTAAATCCCCATTTACGAAGGATAGACGGTATATGTGTATATAATGATATTTTATTCCGCTTTTCTTTATGATTAATTCTTCCACCTGTTTTGTGGTCCATCCTTGATTGCTTTCTTTTAGTTCTTTCTTAATCTGGTACATACCTCTTCTAATAGTTTGGATGGTATACCACTTTTAGGTCTGGTTTTTAATCCTTCTATACCTTCTTTATCATATCTTTTTAGCCAATCTGAAGCCCAAGCTTTACTGCGATGAAGGTCTCTGGCTACCTGAGCAGATACCTTGCCTTGATAAATTACGTTGAGAACAAGGAGCATCCTTTCCTTTGTTTTCACATCTTGTTCATATCGGTATAACTTTTCAAACGATTCTCTATTGGTAAGAGCCAAGTGAATATATAGGATGATAATGGATTAACTTAGCTATAAGCGTTTATTAAGAAAATAAACAGATACAAAAGTGTAGTTCAGATATTTATGTTAATTGGTATAGATATTCTACTCGCTTTAAAGTATATCTTTATGAAATTATTATTATTTAAGGTAATGTTAAAATATAATATTCATAATTTTGTTCATGAACAAACTAATTGTGAATCTGAATCCAAATAAATAAAATATAAACAGTTGGTTGCATCAACAGAAAGCGTAGTTTAAAAGAGACTACAAAAGTTTTATTTATATCAGAATTTCTATATTTTCAACTTAAAAGAAATATAAAGGTTTAGGACATATTGTCTAACTCATGTGTAAACACATCTTTCGATTCTAGAGATGTTTTATGATTTAGGAGTGATGATACAATCGGCACATTGTTAACAAATTTTTTAATTATTACTCGTGACAAAATCTATTCTTTGTATACATTGAAACATATTTGATTGACAATTATAATGGTATCAGACGTGGTTACCCAAACCTAACTTTTACTCATAATCTATTGTGGCTGCTGTTATTGATTTTAGTAAATAAATAGAGTATATCCATATTGTAATTATGCTTTTTTCAATACTTAAAATAATTGAGTATAAATATTGATATATCTATATATTTTTAAGGGCATTATCAGAAACTATAGTTTTAATAAAATAAATAGCAAAAGGGGATAAAGTTCTATTAACAAACGATCGATAAAATGAATTTTTATCTCACCATTTAAATATTTTAATTTCCATAATGGAAGCCAAGTATACTATAAGTGAATTTTTAAAAGTTAATTAATAATTGTGTATAATCATTATAATTGATTAAAATAAAGGAAGAACCATCAGGAAAAATAAATTTAACATCTACTGATAAAGAAGAGGAGCAGAAGGAAACGAAATATCCAGTAATAATCAAGTCTAAATCGATTCGTCATTCTATTTTTGTTATAAGAAAAGGATAATTAAAAAATATTACACATATTTTTATATAAAAATTTAGAACAATTACAAATATTTATAGAGAAAATTATATCTAGTTGTTTTTATTATATATTCTATCTAATAATTATAAATAGTAAGTGCCAATTAATATGTATATATGGCAAAAGACGCAGATATTGGTAAACCCACAGACGAGATTTACAATAATCCTTTTTCATACAGTAATGAAATAATAAAAAAAAATTCCATTGATTGGAGAAAAATTTTCTTATACAAAGCAAACAAAAGAGGGCCAAATAAATATCGAAAAAAGGCGGACTACTTCTGTAAAAAAAATAGAGATACCTGTAATCTATGAGGAAATTTACATCGATGGTAAAAAAATCGACTCTTACGACGAAAAAGAAGTTTTACAAATATTTTCAAAAATTAAAAATATAATTAAATCTCTTTTTTCACAATCTAAAAATCAAGGACAAGATAATAACCTCACAGATAAACAGACAGGTTTATTAAAAGTAAAATATTATGATGCAGATAATAACATATCGAATGGAAAAGAAAATGCAGAAAGCAGAAGATCAATTCCATCATTATCTAATAAAAAAAATCCTAAAATAGAGAATGTTATAACTTTATGGGGTGAAGAAATAATTATTAACAAAAGGAAGGTAAAATTGGGTGAATTTGTTATCAAAAAGTATGAAGTAACTGAAACAAAAAAAATAGATGTGGAATTAATAACAGAAAAATTAACCATACATCAACCCAATGCATCAAAAGAAGAGATAATTTGAAAATTTGAAATGCAAAAAACTAATCAAAAATTGTTAAAATGTTTAGAACTACTCAATTATATTTTATTAATGCATTGTTTTTTTAATGTGAATCGATTAAATAGCATATTCATTATTTGTATTTTATATGTCTAAAGACGACAGAAATAATATAGATTGGGATAATGTTGTAAAAAAAGAAGCAATAGGTTTGAATGGAGAGGATCTTGGAGAGGTTTTAGAAGTTGGAAAAACCCACATTATAACTCAAAAAGGCATAATAAATAGAAAGCGATACTATTTACCAAAAAAATCTGTAGCAAGCTTTGATGGATCTGTGTTAAAGCTAAACATGACCAATAATGATCTTGACGAATATAAAGAAACTCAAGGTCAAAAATTCGAAGGATATTCTTCATTTAAATCTTCAGATATGACAAAAGAACTTGAAACAAAAATTCCGGTAATGGCTCAAAACCTAGAAGTATCAAAAAGATTGACCGAAAATAAAGTCAAGATAATAAAGGAACCTATAAAAGAAATAAAGAAAATAGATATAGATTTAACACATGAGGAATTAACTATAGAGAGGATCCCTTTCAAGAATGATCCATTATCCACATCCGCTCAATCTAACGATGACTCTACCCAATCAAAAACAGAATTTGTAATTCAACTAAAACGAGAAGAACCAGTAATAAAAAAGCACTCATATGTTAAGGAAGAAGTAATAATAAGAAAGAAACCTGTTACCGAAACAAAAACTATTACCGAAGTTGTAGTTAATGAGCGTGTAAATTATGACAACGATCTGAACAATAAATAACTGGATAAAATACACCAAACACCATCAATAAAAGATTTAAAATACATAACAGTTTATTGATATTTACTTTTTATTTTTTAGATAATATCGAATCAAAAAATATTATGAGAATTAGGTTTAAATTCCTAATATTTTTCTAAATTCAGAGTCATTTTTAAAATCTTGGAAATCTATTTCGTATTTTGCTTTTTCTTTATAATCCGGATTTAAATCGATTGCTTTTTGAAGGTCATATATACACTTGTGTATATTTTTATCATCTAGTTTTATTTTTGATCTAGCACAATCATACCATGCATTTGCAAATGACGGTCTTTGTTTTATAAGGTGTTCATAAACTAAAATTGCTTCTTTATATGTCTGGAGTTTATATAATGTATACCCATAAGTATACATTATATTATGATTAGTAGGATCTAATCCGATTGCTTTTTTAATAGTATCTGAAGCTTCCTTCAATCTCTTTGGAAAGTGATTTGCAATATACCAAGCTTTTTTATTGAGGGCATTAACATTGTCTGATTCTATTTCCAGGGCTTTATCATAGCATTCAATAGCCTCTGCATATTTTTCGATGGTGGATAATGCTTGGGCTTTGTTATAATATGCATCAGCATTTTGAGGATTTATTTCCAGGGCTTTATCATAGCATTCAATAGCCTCTGCATATTTTTCGATGGTGGATAATGCTTGGGCTTTGTTATAATATGCATCAGCATTTTGAGGATTTATTTCCAGGGCTTTATCATAGCATTCAATAGCCTCTGCATATTTTTCGATGGTGGATAATGCTTGGGCTTTGTTATAATATGCATCAGCATTTTGAGGATTTATTTCCAGGGCTTTATCATAGCATTCAATAGCCTCTGCATATTTTTCGATGGTGGATAATGCTTGGGCTTTGTTATAATATGCATCAGCATTTTGAGGATTTATTTCCAGGGCTTTATCATAGCATTCAATAGCCTCTGCATATTTTTCGATGGTGGATAATGCTTGGGCTTTGTTATAATATGCATCAGCATTTTGAGGATTTATTTCCAGGGCTTTATCATAGCATTCAATAGCCTCTGCATATTTTTCGATGGTGGATAATGCTTGGGCTTTGTTATAATATGCATCAGCATTTTGAGGATTTATTTCCAGGGCTTTATCATAGCATTCAATAGACTTCATTATTGTTACCAAGATAATATAGTGACAAGCCTTTGTTGTTGTACGCACAAGGGAATTGAGGATTTATTTCCAGGGCTTTATCATAGCATTCAATAGCTTCATTATTGTTACCAAGATAATATAGTGACAAGCCTTTGTTGTTATACGCATCAGCATTTTGAGGATTTATTTCCAGGGCTTTATCATAGCATTCAATAGCTTCATTATTGTATCCATTGGCTGAGAAAATGATGCCTTTGTTATAATATGCACAAGAGAATTGAGGATTTATTTCCAGGGCTTTATCATAGCATTCAATAGCTTCATTATTGTATCCATTGGCTGAGAAAATGATGCCTTTGTTATAATATGCACAAGAGAATTGAGGATTTATTTCCAGGGCTTTATCATAGCATTCAATAGCTTCATTATTGTTACCAAGATAATATAGTGACAAGCCTTTGTTGTTGTACGCATCAGCATTTTGAGGATTTATTTCCAGGGCTTTATCATAGCATTCAATAGCTTCATTATTGTTACCAAGATAATATAGTGACAAGCCTTTGTTATAATATTCATCAGCATTTTGAGGATTTATTTCCAGGGCTTTATCATAGCATTCAATAGCTTCATTATTGTATCCATTCACAGATTTTGCAAGATCTGTTAAAAGATCATTTGAAATTTTTTTATAAGTAGTAGGAATATTCTTGATCTCTTGGATTATTCCTTCGATTTGCTTTTCTAATAGTTTTTTCTGATCTATAGGTATATCAATATCGTTTAGATTATAATTTAACACATTTATAATATCCTGAATTGAATTCTTGAATTTTGGGTCAAGACCATCTAAATAATTTTTACCTATTGTTATACATCCTCTTAAAATATCATTACTTTGATTAGTATCTTTAGGCTTTACAATATTTCTATTGTCATAATCTTGTTCATTTGATAAATGATTTATATAGTCTCTTTCCAAATATTGTCAATAATATATAAATATTAACAAATATTTAACTATTCGATGTACTTATACAATAAATAAAAATTTTTATTTTATTTATATAAAAAATATAAGAAAAATACCTATAATATATAATATATTAATTATATAATTGTTTTTCGTTTGGGAATAGTTAATGATTTAAAATTAACAATTGAAAAATGATAATTTTTTTTAGATGCATATCATTGTTTTTTTCATTCATTTATATTCAATTTTAATTGCAAAGATGACATTTGATTGTGATAGATCTAATGATATAATGGTAGAATAATATGTGATCATTTACAAGGTCAATTTCATATATAATACAACTGATTTTCACCATTCTATTTGTAGAAATTAATAAAAATATTATATATATTCGTCTTATTTAACATTGAATTTGCAAAATGTTGTGATTGTTTTCGCGAACATCATAATTGGGCTATAGTTTATCTAATGATTGTTATTTAAAAAATACTTCAAGTAAAAAAACTACAAATATTTTACATTGATTATTATCGATATATTTACAGAACTCTTAACGAATCATTTTATTATCAGGACTTTCAATAAACAAGTTAAGCAAATTCTTTACATACTTTAATTTACGATTGCTCTTCTTTCTACATGAAAAGCACTCCTTTTCAAATCATTCCCTCATATCTTCTACATATTACATAATTCGCAATAATGCTTTTCTCAAGCAGAATGAATATGGAGTATCTATCTTCAAAACTTAAACCTGTGTATACCCTGTATAGCCCATCTGTTGAAATAGGATAAGAACTACAATTTTCTACAAAAACTGAAATAAATCTTTCTCTGAAGAGCATAGTACAAAATACAACTAATGAATTCTGAATGCGTCATATTAATTTTAACATATGCATAAGAGAAATAGAGCATCGTCAAGCATTAAATTTTTCTTACCTTAATGGTTACTCTATATTCAATATTGGGTTTTGCATATGATTGTAGAATGTTAGTTTGCTACTTAATAAAATGATATTTCAATATTAAAATAAATTGAGGAATATGAAAGGATTTATATTTTATCCAATTAATTCATCACTTTTTAATTGTCTTTCTAGTTCTCCAAGTCGATTCATCGCTTCAATATTATTTTGTAAATCTAAAAACAAAGGTTCGTTACGGATTCTTAAAAAAACCTCTATTACTTGTTCATTAGTAACACCGTGTTTTATATCATAATTTATGTTTCTGACTATATTGGATAATTTCCCATATTTTTTATTTTTTCTAATTTCCCATCTAGTTGCATCCACTGGAAGACCTTTTACATATTTTATAATTGTCTTTTCCATATTTTCTATGTGCCATTTTTTTAGAGGATAACTATTTTGAATCAAAAAACTTTCTAATTTTATTTAGCATGTCACGATATAAAAATTATTCATTGATTTTATAATTAAGTCAAATAAATCAATAAAACATTGTTACTTAATCTCTTAAAATACAGAAAAACTATTTCCTGTGTAAAAACTAATCTTTTATTTTATTTAATAGATTTTACATTGAGATATGATGTTATTTATATTGGTATACTATTATAATAATTTATTTAATCAATCAATTATTCTCTATTTTGGCACATAGTAATAAAAGTGGAAATAATTGAGGTAAAACATATCAAGCATTTTATAACCTTATTCAAATATTTTAATTTAATATTTCAGGAATTTAATCACATTATATAATAAAATAACAACTAGTCTCTCAAAAGGTGTTCTTTTATATTGCTTTCTATTTTTTCAAATCATTTCAATATGAAATGTCTCAATTTATTGTTAAAATCATTATTCACAAATCGTTAAAAATCTTTTAACTCTATCTTATAATTAGTTGCAAAGATTATTATTTAATAAAGTGTAGTCAAAATTAAATAATAAAAATATTAATAATTTTAATACTCACTATGCTTTGTTGCATGATTCTTAAAATCTCTAATTTTACTATCTGTTTTGTCTAAATAGATATCATTTTGTTATACAACGATGCTTTCAACATCATTTCCTGTATCATATTTTTTAGTCTAACAGAATAAACATACTCTCCAAACATTCTCTTTATACAAGAAAATACCGTTTCAACAATCCATCTTTGTCCATAGCTTACGCTATCCTTCCACTTTTGTAAATCATTTTTCTGAGATATAACTGACAGGTTTCTAAGAATGTTCCCTTTTTTCCATCTAACTCTAGCATTCTTTCTTACTTTAATGCAAGGTAAAATTCCATTGTCTGCCAGATATCTAAAAATATCATTACCTTCATAAGCACCATCACGCAAATAATTTGCCTATTGTTACTGTTACATTATCTGATTTTATAATATTATCAACCAATTCTGGTAATGCCTTACTATCATGAACATGCTCATCTCAGTTACCTTTATCGAAAGAATTTTCTTGGTCTTAACATTAACTGCTAACATGTATTTTTAAATATCCTTTCTTTTTTTTTACATTCCATTTGTCTCTCATCCATTGACCTCTATTGGTAACCTTGATACCGGTACTGTCTATTGCAATGACAATGTATTCGTCTTTAAATTCCTTATCTTTATTATCATCATCTTTTATCTTGATATCTAAACTATTTATCCTTCTGTTTATTGTAGTATAATCTGGAATATGAAGGTACTTTTCCTTTAGCATGGCCTTGTGTAATTCCTTCTGGTTTGTCTATATGGTAAATGAAAATATACTTTAGCATATCCAAGTAAAAGAAGAGAAAGTATTTGGATAATGAAATGGTTCATCCAATTTGTCTTTGTTCATCTCTTTTAATTCAGTATCCCAGTTGTTAATGACATCAAAGCCTAGCAATATTTCACCACGTCTAACTAGAGATTGGTTGTAGTCGGACCATTTCACATGTTTTCTTAATAGATGTTAGCTAAATGTATTTGGAAAAGAGGAATCATGCAACAAAGACAATAACTTTATTTATAGAACACCTTTTGAGAGACTATTGTTATTTTTACTTATATACGTAATCTAGATAATTGACATTTCCTTTATAAGTATTAATTATAATTTAATTTCAAATCTTGGCATATTGTTATAAGACCTCAATATATCATTACAAGCATGAAACAAAAATTTTCATCAGGAACTAAATGTGAATGTATGTGCCATGGCAAAGCCGGTATCTTGGAATATTGTGGTTATTGTGCTACTTCTCATAGAAAAGTATTCTCTAATCAAAAGACGAGAAGATGACCATTTTCTTATGCTTTAAGAAGGTTAATTTCTTCCCTTATTTTAAAATTATCTGAAATAATGATTTTTGTCATGTTTTAGATATCAAAATTAACATGTTTTTTGTATCTGCTATAACAATAACAGCTAGTCCCATTAAATAAATCTCTTATTTGTCAAATCAAACAGCTTTCATTCTTCTAAATGATAGTATTCCTGCCATTCCTAATGCTACAGTAGTTATTAAAAGAACACCAATGTTGACAATAAATATATTTTTTCCATCCACACCTAGCATAGAGGACCTTAATGCTTCAACAGCATATGTTGCAGGATTGATACTAGTTAAAATTGATAACCATATTGGAATATTGTCAAGAGGAAATAATGCACCGCTAAGAAAATAAAGCGGGAACACTACAAAGCTAACAATTAATTGGAATCCCTCCAAACTCTCCATGTAACTTCCAATGGCTAAACCCAATGAAGTTAAAGCAAACGATAACATCAAAACTATTACAATGAATGACGCTATGGAATAAGGTGTATAATTAACTCCAATAATTACACCAATTCCTAATAAAATGAATGCCTGTATTAATGAAGTAGTCATTCCACCAAAAGTTTTACCTAAAAAAATAGTACTTCTTCTAACTGGTGCAACCATGACGCTTTTAAGAAAATCAAATTTTCTATCCCATATGATATAGGCACCAAAAAATACTGAAGAAAAAATAACGGACATGATGACTATTCCAGGAAAAATAAATTTCTGGTAGTCAATATTTGAGGTATGAAAAGGTGTGGATACAGTCGATCCCAAACCCCCTCCCAGAACGAATAGCCATAGCAAGGGTGTAAAAGTTGATGCCACTAGTCTGCTTTTTTCTCTCAAAAATACCTTGAATTCTCTTAACCAAATTGCATATAGTTTACCTAATTCGAGGTCGAATTTAAAACTCTTGTTATTATTTTTTTGCATATTGTGCATATCTCTCCATAAAGCCACCTTCTGCACTATCTTTATCATGTTGATCTTCAATACGTCGCCCTGTAAATTTTAGAAAAACGTCATTTAATGTTGGTCTTCTAAAATCCACAGATATTATATTGATTTTGTTGTTTGTAACTTTATCTATATATTTTAAAATAGAAGGCAAATTGTGGTTTGCATTATCGACATAAATAGTAATTATCCCTTCTTTGAGATTCTCTACTTTGTGTACAAAATCAAAATGTTTTATCATGTTTACAATTTCCTCTACTTCATGTATTTCCTTATATTCAACCTGAATGGTAATTATTTCTCCACCTATATCCTCTTTTAATTTTGAAGGCGAATCCAGTGCGATTATTTTGCCTTTGTCTATAAAACCTATCTGGTTACACAAAAGATCTGCTTCTTCCATATAATGTGTTGTCAATATTATAGTAATTTTTTCCTCGTTTACCAATCTTTTAATATATTTCCACATTATCTCTCTGCTGCTTGGATCAAGACCTAATGTAGGTTCGTCCAGAAAAATTACCTTTGGTTTATGTAGTAACCCTCTTGCAATTTCAAGGCGCCTTCGCATTCCACCCGAATATTTTTTAACTTGATCATTTTTTCTGTCTGTTAACCCTACTAATTCTAATACATCCTCTATTCTCTTTTCCCTCATATTAGACGGAACATTGTACAATAATGAATGAATTTTTAGGTTTTCATATCCAGTAAGCATGTCATCACTACTTGGTGCTTGAAAAACAATGCCAATACTGGACCTAACTTTTGAAGAATCAGTTATTATATCAAATCCATTTATTATTGCAGTTCCAGATGTAGGTTTTATTAAAGTTGCAAGAATGTGAATTAGAGTGGTTTTGCCTGCACCATTTGGACCTAAAAGACCAAAAATTTCATTATTATCAATCTTGATGTTTATATTATCAACAGCTATTAGATTTTTATATTTTTTAAAAAGATTTTTTATTTCTATCAATATTTAATACTAAATGTTTATCAATTTTAAAGAAATTTAAGTTTAAACTATAATTGATTTCTTATAGGTAGTCATAAAATTTGTATATTAAATTCAATCTTACAAAATAAGTAGCTTTTGAGAAATCCCTTACACCCCTTTTAACGATTGGAAAGGCTATTTATTAGATCTCTTGCATAAATAATTGTAAACGCTTTATGATCAACAGATCTCAATCAACATGTTCTCCCTATGCTTTCATACGATAGGCTATCCAAAAAACCAATACTTTTCAAATCATTTACCGGCCTACATAAAGAATTTGATGACATTTATAATAAAGAGATAACAAAGAGATATACAAAATAATATTAAAAAACCGACAGAAAAAGAAAAATCGAGTAGACAATTTAAGTTGGATATTAAAAATAGATTTGTAATGATTTTGGTCTATTATCACCTTTACATAACTTACACGTTAGCGGGATTTTTATTTGATTTAGATCAGAAGAGCAACATTTGTAGATTCAAGATTTAGTATAAGAACCTATCCCAAAATTATCTTTCTACAGATGATCATAAAACAGGAGAACTGTACCAGTCCAAGGTAGTTCTCTACCTTCTTTTCATACCGTGTGAACAGTTTTCTGAACCTGTTGTGCCATGAGTTTGTCCTTTCCACAACCCATCTTTTTGCAGAATGTTTTTTCCGGTTTAAGGAAGGTTGCGTTTCCGTCTTGACCTCCTCCTCTTTTTCACCCCTCTTTCTTTTGGGACTAATGTGCAGTACATATCCCCAGCCTGATTAGTTCCTGTTCTTCTTGTGTGGAATTATATGCTTTGTCAAGACATAGATGTTGTAACCTTCTCCTTCTTCCCTTTCTTCTCGATTTCGGTTTGGATGATGATGGCCTTTTAATAACTGAATTATCAACCATATCTATTACCAGTTTAATGTCATGGGTACTAGCAGATGAAATGACCGCCGAAAGCGGTATACCTTCTTTGTCTGTTAAAATGTGTCTTTTTGTGCCCAGTTTGCTCCTGTCCGTGGGATTATTTCCGGTCATCGCCCCCCTAAAGGCGATTTTATGGATATACTATCGATTGATTGCCATGTCCAGTTGATACCAATGATTTGATCATATATTTTCAGTAATCGAACCCATGTCTTTTTGAAAACATCCAGTTTATTCCATTCCTGAAACCTTCTATGGCATGTGGAACCCGATCCATACTCTTTGGGTAGCATCTTCCATTGGCACCCAGTTCTAAGGATGTATAAAACTCCATCAAGTACCTTTCTGTATGGTACAATTGGCCGACCCACTGTTTTGAGTGGTTTCTCTCTGGGTAAAATTACTTTAATCTCATCCCACAATTCATCTGGAATGGTTATGATGGTGCGATTATCCTTTTTATCATCCTCTTTCTCCTTCTTCTTCTGGATACAGGCCATACTTTAGCAAAAGCAACATCGAGCTATAATCGTATCGAATTTTGGGATAGGCTCTAAATTCAATCTTACAAAATAAGTATCTTTTGAGAACTCCCTTACACCCATTACATCCCTTTTAACGATTGGAAAGGCTATTTATTGTTATTATACTCTCTTTTATTTAAGATCAATATCCAATTTTCTGGAAGATAAATGTATAATAATACTGTCAGAACCGAATCGATTTATTGTATAGACAACTGAACACACATTTATGTATATCTAGATTGTCAATATTTCGTCGGCCCTTAATCTCTGAAATTTGACATCTTTTATTATACAATTGCCTCATCAGTTTTTTTCTCTATTTCTATTAAAATATATTCTAAATTTTTTTCAAGGTTTTTTAGTTCCATGAGAGATAATGAATCTATATCTATGCCTTTATAATAAAATCTTGAATTTGCTATAAGGGAACCAGGCATTTCGATTCTAAAGAAGGTAATATCTTTATCGTCTTCTTTTTTGGTTGTGTGATTACTGCCAGCAGGGGATTTTATATTAATTTCTGATCTATAAATTGCAATTTTGTTAAAATCTATATTTAAGTAATCTTTGATTCTTGTAAGAATTTTTTGACGAGATTTATAGTTTTCATCAATTTTTTTATTAATTCTATTCCTGAAATCTTTTAACTGCATTTAAAACAAAATAAATTTTGTTTTAATAAATATCTTATTTTTATTTTTAAAGTCCAAGAATCTGAATAATTTATTTTAGCTGTAATGATTAATTTGATATCAGTAAAACTATGATATTTCTAGGAGATATCTATTTTGATACTAAAATAAATATCTACATTGAATTATATAATAATATTTTTTAAGGTATCAAAAATGTCATACATTACTCACCTATCACTTTTATCAATACTTTTTTATTTCTTTGTCCATCAAATTCACCATAGAATATCTGTTCCCAAGGACCAAAGTCGAGTTTTCCATCAGTTATAGCGATGACAACATCTCGCCCCATAATCTGGCGCTTAAGATGTGCATCTGCATTGTCTTCACCAGTATCATTATGTCTATATTGTGTGATTGGATAGTGGGGTGCGAGATGTTCCAGCCATTTTTCAAAATCCTCATGCAAACCATCTTCATTATCATTTATAAAAATACTGGATGAAATATGCATACTATTTACCAAACAAAGACCTTCCTTAACTCTGCTTTCTTCAATAATTTGTCTTACCTGTGAAGTAATGTTTACAAATTCATGCCTTGAATTGGTTTTAAAATTAAGATATTCAGTTTTAAATTTCATTTTTCAAAGAAATAGAAAGAAATGATTAATCTATATTCTTAACTCCAATTATTGCCAATTTTTAATTCATTCGTTTTTAAATATCATGGTAAATGTTGGGTATTATCGAAGTAGTTTTTATTTCTATAGGCTTTAATAAGAATTAAATTATTGATCTAGACTTTTCTGAATCATACTCTTTTAGAAAAGGTTTTTGTTGAAACATAGCCAAGTTTACAATTTTATTAAATTTTCATATAATGAAAATAATTGTGGATAGCCGTAGGATCTTATTGCAATCAAGTCGTTATGGGGATAATTTATAAGGAATATTTTAGATATTTTCTCAAATACTTGTTTTTCACCATAATTGGATTCATGCTTGTCGTTTTTGTTATCGTTGTTAGTTTTATTAAATAATTCTATTGCAATTGTCCACCAAGATATGTCTTTGTTTTTATCAAGCACTATAGTTGAGATTTCTATTGAACAATCAGCCTTAGAAATATCTTCTTCCAATACTAAAAATTCATTTTGATTATTTGAAATTTTATAAGTGATTTTTTGCCTTTTTTTATTTAATTTTATCCACGGGTGTTTATTATTTTTGTCTATATAAAGTTGAATTTCTTTTGATGCTTTATACTCTTTAAGATTCCAGAAAATCCAATCTTCTACATTCCCTACTATGTCTATATTTTTTAATTTCAGGTTTATTGGAAACGTGTTTTTCCTCCATTTAATAACAAAATTTTCATTTCTGAATTTTATACTTGAATAATTAACTTCAGGAGTAAAAAGGTATACATCTTGGTATGAATCCTTAAGTTCTATACTATACTCTTCATTTTTTTTAAATTCTTTTATAAACCATCTGTTAATTCCTTCAGGAACTTTATCCTGAAAAAACCATCGTAATTCTAAAGCCATAATATTTTTGAGATATTAATAATATTAAAGGTATTAAATATAATATTTTACTAGTTAATTTTTACAAATGTATATATCTAGAGATTTATTGCATTATTTACCCTAAACAACATTTTGATCAATAGTTCTCAACAATCTGTCCATCCTTTGCTTTCACCTTACCGATTATCTGCAAGATAACTACTACTGTTTCAAAATATTTACCGGTCTTACAGTAAAGGAATTTGAAAATAACTATAGGAAAACATAGAGTTTACTAACATGAAAATCAATTAAAATCATGTAGACTTTATTAAATCATATTCAAATATAATATTTATATTCATAATAATAATACTGAAACATAAACAAAAAACGATTTTAAAATAATCATGTATCGAAGCAGCCTGTATTAAATTATGAAACAATATGGTTATCAAAATTTAATAGTAAATGTTACTACAAATATCAAAAATTTATAAGACTAATAAGGACTAATTTTGAATCCAAGTCAAATGATTATATCAATAAGGGTAGATAAACATATACAATTTTTGAAATACTGTATAAAAAATACCTTTTTAATCGAATATTATTTTGACATAAGTGTATCTTTTAAACAGTTTCCACATAAATACAAAAATATAAAATAAAAATGGTCATATTAAAAATCAAGGATATGAAAATCCAAAATAACTAAAGTGGTTATGGAAAAATCAAGTACAATATAATGAACACATGACAAACCTTTGATAATAGTCCATTCTAATATGATATCAATTATCAATTACCTTTGAATTTATAATTTAATTATTGATTTTAAATTTTTTAATATAAATTCAAGAAGGTTAAACACATTGTTACTAAGAGCCTATCCCAAAATTATCTTTCTATATATGATTATGCAACAAGAGAACTGTACCAATCCAAGATAGTTCTCGACCTTCTTTTCATATCGAATAAACAGTTTCCTGAACCTATTATGCCAAGAGTTTGTTCTCTCTACAACCCATCTTTTAGGAGAATGTTTTTTACGATTTGGTATCGCTTTTGTCTTTTCTTCGTCAACTTCCTATCCTTTCTTTTTCTTGTATGGTATGTGCAGTACATAGCCTCGTTTGATTAATTCCTGTTCTTCAGGTTCAGAATTGTATGCTTTGTCAAGACATAAATGTTGCAGCAGTCTTCTTCTTGTTCCCAGTTTAGGTTTATGTGATGGCAGCAGTTGACGTCGATGTTGACGACGTCGTCGTTTGATAACAGAGAGTTATCAACCACATATCTATTACCAGTTTGATATCATGAGTGCTTGCAGATGATATGACCGCAGATAGCGGGATACCTTTCTTGTCTGTTAAAATATGCCTTTTTGTGCCCAGTTTGCTTCTATCAGTTGTGGGATTACTGCCGGTCATCGCCCCCCTAAAGGCGACTTTATAGATATAGAATCAAGTGATTGCCAGGTCCAGTTGATACCTATTTTATTTTCATAGATTTTCAATAATTTAACCCATGTCTTTTTGAAAACATTTAGTCGATTCCATTCCTGAAACCTTCTATGACAAGTAGAACTTGAACCATACTCTTTGGGAAGCATTTTCCACTGACATCCTGTTCTAAGGACATACAGAATACCATCAAGTACTTTTCTGTATTTCACTATTGGTCTACCCACCGTCTTGGATGATTTTTCCTTTGGGAATATACTCTTAATCTCATCCCATAGGTTGTCTGAAATCACGAGTATGGTAAGATTCTTCCTTTTATCCTCCTCATTCTGGATACGGATCACAATTTAACAAAAGGGATAATGAGTCTGTATTTCTATCGAATTTTGGGATAGGCTACTAAGTTAAAAATACAATACTTTTTCAATTTGAATTCAAACCTCATAAAAACAAATCCAGCAATTAGAAAATATAATTCAAAAATATGTAACAGGGATAAAACGAATTCAGAAAGTAAAGATTTACCTAAAAGTTATGTATAGATTGTTTGAAGAAAACAAAATTTTCTCGCTTTCTTATGTTTTTCAGATTCTAGTTTTAAGATTGAATTTATGTTTGATTCTGATTTTTGATACTTATATATTATTAATTTTAACTTGACAGTTATTAATAAAAAATGAAATTTTTCTTATATTTATAAAGTTACTCATAGAAAAAGTATAATGGATGAAACAGATATACGGATATTAAAAAGATTGTTAGCAGATGCTAGAAGTTCGTATCGAAAAATAGCATTTGAAATAGGAGTATCTCCACCAACAGTACTTAATAGAATATCCAAATTAGAAAAGGATAATATAATAAAATCTTATTCTGCAGTATTAGATCATGTAAAGCTAGGATTTGATTTGACAGCAGTGATTGAAGTAACTACAATCAAAAATAAAATAATCGAAGTTGAAAAACACATTTCAAAACTTCCAAATGTTTGTGCAGTTTATGACATTACAGGATTGACAGATATGATAATAGTTGTTAAATTTAGGAATCGCAAGGAATTGAGTGATTTTGTCAAGAACGATTTATCATTACCATATATCGATAGAACCAACACACATATAGTTTTAATTACAGTGAAAGAAGATTTCAAAATATTATAACACTTTTAAAATCGTAGATATTTAAGGGTATTAGAATAACTATTCATCCTATCGATTAGATTAAATATTTTTTAATAATTGTTAAATACAAAATATATTTTAATATAAACATCAATTTATTGAATAAATTCAATAGATATATTATATCAATATCTTTTAATATACTTTTTGAATTTGTTAATTGACAAGGAGGTAAACATCGATAATGATAGTTAATATAAATGACCTTGTTACAATTATACTCTATAGCTTCTGCAAAAATCAAAATAATTAATGCCAGAATATGATAGATAAAAGATACTCATTTTATAGAATTAAATAATTGTTGATAATGATACATGTATAAGATAAGATATAAATTTAAAAGTCATACTTTTTAATTACTAGTGACTAGAATTTGTCATATTTGGTAACTATTTTAATGAAATCATGTATATTGTACTTTTGAGTATCCCTTTTTACATTATTAGTTAAAGATATAATTGGATTTTCCATAGAGAAATTATCCAATTGTTCTATTAATAATTCATTTTCAAAAATTCTTAATGTTTCTCTAATTATTTGATAATCCTCTGATGATAATTTGGTAATAATTGCACCTTCGGCTGCAGTAGTTCCTTCAGGCGAGTAAATAATGCCACCAACCATTCCAGGGCCAAACAATTCACCTGGCAAGCCCAAATTAAGCAATATTCCTCCTGACATATATAAGCCAGAATTGTATCCTGCACCAAAAGTTACCAATCTTCCCCCTCTAGCTTGACCCATCGCTCTTTCCATACATCCTTTTTTAATCAAAACATCTACACCATTACTGAATTTAGTTGCTTGATTGTTTTGACATGCAAGTTCTGTAGCAAATCCTTCTACAATTATTTTTCCTTTATATCCTTTATCTGCTAATCCATTTTCCGCATTTCCCTTGACTATCCAAGTTCCATCAAAATTGCAAAATGCACCAAAAAAATTACCAACATCACCTTCCACTACTATATCTAATTTTATCGGAGTATCAAAACCAAGTATACCTATTCTGTAAAGAGCTTTTGGATTTTTTAATATAATTTTAGTTTCGCCTTCTGATATCTTTTTTTTCATAATGGAATTTATTGCTCTTTCCATTATTAGTGGAGAAGTTACAACATCTCCAAATTTTTCTATTGATGCACGTTTTAATCCATATGGAAGTTTTACCCCATAATCCTTTTCAAAGACGCTGTTGACACTTTCAAACTGTGTATTTGGATTAGATATCTTTGAGCCAATATCTTTTACTATTGCTCGAAGTTCATCGATATCTAACGTATAACACATTTACCTTTGTTTTTAACCGTGCCTTTATTAATTTATTTATTATATTGTGAAAATTATAGACTTACCAGGAGATGCTGCTTTCACGTCTTCATTAGCTCCAACAATATCTAATGCAGATAGATCAGTTGCCATTGCCCAAAATGCCGGATATCCATTTCCTCCAGGATTATAACCTACAATTCCCTTCCGTGTTCCAAATTTATCTCTTATTAATGATAGTGAATGATTTGTAGCAGCAATATACGTAAATGGTCCGTCGGCTTTTTGTATAAATTCATCATGCGCCCTTTGTATATTTCCATGCTTTAATAGCTGATCAACAAGAAATACAGCTATGACCTCTGAATCACAATTAGAATAGAAAGGATATCCCTTATTCTCAAGTAAATTCCGTAATTTTGAATAGTTTGATATTTCTCCATTATGTACAACTGCTATATCTGGCATAACAGTAGGTACTAAATGGATGAGCATTACTTGGATCGACTTTGCTGCTTGTTGCTATTCTTAAATGTCCAATACCATGAGATCCTTTCATTGATTTTATATTATATTTTTTATCAAGATCTTTTACAAGGCCTAAATTTTTAACCAGTTTCATTTCTTTTTCACAACCTATTATCGAAACCCGATTATCTTCGCTTAATCTAGAAATTAGTTGGACTTGCTCATTTGAAGGCATTGTTGTAGATATATTTTTCTTCTATCAAATCGTATCCACCAATGTCAGTAGGAGATTCCATCAAATATGCTAGATTATAGAATAAATCATTATTATGACTATTTCCGTTATTAAAAATGGCTATACCTGCACTATCCTGACTCTTACCTGTTGACTTTCCATCATCTGATAAAGCAGAGCACCTATTGAAAAGTTTGGATTATTATGATCTTTTAATATAATTCCACAAATTCCACACATTTGTAATTTTCATTCCTTATCATCTACGCATCAATAGCTGTACAATTAGTTTCTGCTTTTTTTCCTTATTAATTTCTATACCTTCTTCTATTGCATATTCATCGATCAGTTCTTCGATTATTTGGCGATATGTTTTATCTATCCCCTCTATAGCAATATCCGCTTGTAAACTTGCCTCAATACTAGAGGTACGTAAATCTGCAGGAGACAGATTATAGAAATCACTGTAGCCTAATGCAGCCGGTACACCTTTAAGTTCTCCTTTGGTAGCTAGAATGTGTCTACAAATCCTATCAGGTACTGTATTTATGTTGGATGAAATCTCATAATGATTTGCAGCATTCGCAATTAGCAAGCTGGTAGAGTAGCCGATAATATCTGCACCCAATGCAGCAGATTTTACAATTCTACCTGTATTATTAAAGTCCCCTGCAACCATTAAAACCATACCATCATTTTCCTTTCCTGCATAATATTGGTTTATAGCGTACCTTACATCACGTATTACTCTTAATGCATGTTTTCCTTTGTATCTTGCATTATTAGTTATTTTAATAGTATCTACAATAATCCCATCAGCTCCTGTATCTAGCAGTGGTCCAATGTATTTCTGAAAATCATCATCAATTTCTACAAGTATTGGGCCACTAAATTCTTTCCTTATGTCTGTGAGAAATTGTAAAGATTTATCACCATTGTATTGTAACACAAGTCCTTCTGAATCATAATCTTCTACTTTCACTGATTTTTCATTTATTCGTTTAAAATATGAGAACTTTCTATTCTTTATTTCATTTTCTGAAACAAGACCTAAATTTGTATTGTTATCAATAGCAAGGCGATCTAATGCAATATGTAGAGATTCTAAAGATGTTTCTTCTATCTTGATATCATTATCATAAATTATCAGGGGCATAGATAAAATTACCTTATTTAGACATTGTTCTCGGCCTATAGATATTCCAAGATTTATTATCTCTCGATATGGGTCATATGGTGGTCTTGATAATTGAGCACCCAATGCAGTTATACTATCCCAAATGTTTATTGTCTTTTCTATTTCTCTTTCATTATGGTTCATTTCTTAATTTGTCATCTATTGAAATATTGCGAGGAGTGCCAGTTTCGGCTAATTCTAAGATCGAAGACCTTATGATAAACTTATCTTTGGGATTCAATTTTTTTTCTTCCGAATTTTTTTTCTTTATACATTCAATTCCATTCCATGAGCTTCTATCTGTCTAATTTTATCCTTGATCTGTTTAAAGTAATTCTTATTGTTTGAAGACAATCCTGATACCATATTAGATATTTCATCCGTGGCAAAAAGATCATCTTTGTTAAGGTCTTTAATTGCTTTTTTTCCCTAATGAACCTACAATATTTTGCAGTTCGACCATTGTCCCCTTAATATAATTAATTATTCTCTTTACACTATTTTCTATATCAAGCTTTTCATATGATCCAGTTAACCCTGCAGGACAAGTATTTGTATAGCAGTCTTGAATTAGGGTACATCCCATAGATATAAGAAAACCTGTACCTATGCCTACTCCATTTGCTCCAAGAGCAATACATTTTGCAATTCGTTTTGAATCCCAAATGCCGCCATGAGCAAGTAGTTTAAACTCATTTGACTCTTTATTTGAAGTAATAATCGTTTATTGCATCTTTTCCCAATTTTATCGAAGGTACTGTATTTATACCAATAATATCTCGAATCTCCCAAGGAGCAGCACCAGTCCCTCCCACATATCCATCTATGGCAGCAGAATCCGCATAAGATTTGAGTATTATCTGAATATCGTCATAAGCTCTTGCAGCACCTACCTTTACAATTATTGGTTTCTTCCAATCAGTAACTTCTCTTAATTCAAGGATCTTGGCAACCAAATCTTCAGGCCCCAATATATCTAGATGTCTTGAAGGTGAGTGAGCTGCTCTATACGGAGGTATTCCACGATTTTCAGCAACAAGCTCTGTTACCTTTGAACCAGGTAATAGTCCTCCATGGCCTATTTTTGCACCTTGACCTATCTTTATTTCTATTGCATCTGCTTTCAACAAGTAATTAGGATCTCTCCAAAATCTTCCTGATGCATATTGAACTACCAAAGGATAGCGTCTTTGAAAAAGTTGTTCTCTATCTATACTCGTCTAAATTGTGCTCCTTAAGTAGTCTATCAGTATATTCCATTATGCTATTATTTCCAGTATCCAAACCATAGATTTCCCATGGTAGTGCTCCTCCTTCACCAGTATTCATTATTACTTGTATTCCATCTCTTCAGCAAGTTTGTTTAATGCTATATGCAATGCTATTTTTGCAGGAAGTTTTAACGAACCATAGCTCATCCCAGAAATAAAAAATGGTACATCTGATTGTTATAATATTATTAGAATAACGTCCTCCAATTTCTAATGATAGATCCACATCACTATAATCTTCATCTGTTTTAAGTTTTCCACCAATTAGATCAATCGATGAAAAATAATCATTAGTAGAATTAGCTCCTAATCCTGAATATGGAATTAGTCCATCAAATGCTTTCCTTGCATCCAGAATTATCTTTGATTGATCATAATAATCTACAATATTGGAAGTAGAAGATTCTTTTAGAAGATTTCTTTTAATGGCAAGTACATCTTTATTGTAAGACATATCTATACTATATATTCCCATACATATAAAATTCTCTTGGCGAAGGAATTGCTGCTACTGTTGTATATTCATCTTTTTTAATCTGGCAGTACATCTCTAGAAAGTCATTTGTAAACGCTGGTTTCAAAAATTCATTATCTGATTCCATAGACTCAATGGCTTCTAATAGTGAAGTAGGTAATTTTTTAATTCCACATTCTCTTTTTTCTTGTTCTGTAAGTTTGTATATGTCTTTATCAATGTGGTTTGGAGGTGAAATTTTTTTGTTGATTCCATCAAGGCCTGCCAATAACAATGCAGCTTCTACAAGATATATGTTTGAACTAGGATCAGGTGTTCTATATTCTACTCTTTTCTCCTTCTCCATGTTTTTGAAATGAGCAGGGATTCTTATGCTAGCTGATCTATTCATTTTACTCCATGCTACATTTATTGGAGCCTCAAATCCTGGAACTAATCTTCTGTAGGAATTAGTTGTGGGATTGGTTATGGCACAAAGTGATCTAGCATGTTCTATTAACCCTCCAATGTAATAACGTGCTGTCTGGCTTAGTTCTGCATATTCGTCAGAAGGATCAAAGAATGCATTGATATCTTCTCCATGCTTCTTTTTTGTCCACAAGCTTTGGCTTACATGCATACCAGAACCATTATCAAGTGCTATGGGTTTTGGCATAAAATTTGCAATCATTTCGCGTTTAGCGGCAACTTCTTTTACTGTCTTCTTGTAGGTAATTACATTATCTGCTACGTTTGTAAGTTCATTATATCTCATCTGAATCTCACATTGTCCTGCTGTTGCAACCTCATGATGATGGGCCTCCACCCTTATTCCGAAAAACTCTTGCAGTGTTTCCGATACTTCATCTCTTAAATCGGTTAAACTATCTGCTGGAGGTGCTGGAAAATATCCTCCTTTAAATGGAATAGTATACCCACTCTCATTGGAAGAATTCCATGGTGCTTCAGCAGATTCAATAGAATATCCTGACCCACCAGAACAATTTACTGAAGACATTGGATTGGGAAGAAGATTAATTTTGTTAAAAACAAAAAATTCTAATTCAGGCCCCCAGTAACTCTTCTCAAAACCTTTATTTTTTAATACCTCTTCGGCTTTTTGTGCCATATATCTGCAATCCCTGGAATATCGTTTTCCTCCAAATCCTTCATAAATATCAACAAACATACGTGCAGCCATTGAAGGATATGTATACCCTCCGCCGTGATGATGATTTTTATCAAAATAATCAGGTAAGATGGCAAAAGTGGAGGGGTCTGGTTTAAGCAGCATATCTGACTCATAGATTTCTTTGAATCCTCTTATGGAACTGCCATCCAGCCTGGGTATCCCTTGCTTAAATGCATTTTCTGTAATTTCATTGCTGTTAACTGATATTTGATGAAGAAACCCTAATGGATCACAAAAATTTAGTCTTACCCATTTTATTCCAGATTTTTCTAATTCATTGGTTATATCTAACGCGGAATTTTTATATATTTTTTCTGCCTGCATTATTATTTTATATCCTTAAAAAAGATAAACGTTTCTTATGTTTTAGTTTACATTAGATAAAATTATAATGTTTTCATTTAACATTTGTTAAACAATAGATAAAAAGTTGTCTTAAAACATTATAAATATCAAATCACCTTTAGATGACAACAAAAAGCTATGTTTTATTTTAACTGATTGCATTTATTTAAAAATATGATCCAATAATGATATCATCGACAATATTAATCCGGTTGGGGCAACCTAAAATATAAAATATAATATAAATACCAATAAATAGAAAATTAATAATTTATTTCATCATTTTTGGCAAAAAAACTTTTAATAAAATGTTATATTATGTAAAGATTAAAATTAATTATTATACATCAATAAATCAGCCAGTGAGTAACAGATTTCTAAATCTTTCAGATATGCGATTTGAAATTTCTAAAGAACAAACTAACTTTATAAATAAGATAAACGATGCTTGTAAAAATATCCGAGATATTGAAACAGAATGCTATTTGCATGAACGATTTAATGAAAATATTATACCTGAATTTGGAAAAATAGGAATGTTGGGTTGTCCGATTTCTAAACAATACGGAGGTCTTGGATATGATTTTCTAACTTATGTTATGGCCTTGCAAAGAATAGGCATGGAGGGAGGATCTCTTAGAACTTTTTTTTCTGCACACATTTCCATAGGTCAATTGATATTACAAAATTGGGCTAGTATAGAACAAAAAAAATTATTCTTACCATTCACTACTAAAGGCGAATCCATTATGGCTTTTGCTTTATCAGAACCATTGGCTGGTAGCGATCCATCTTCTATAACATCTACAATAGAAAAAAAAGATGATTATTTTCTGTTAAACGGCATAAAACACTGGATAGGTAATGGAACATTTGCTGATGTTTTTACAATATATGCAAAAGAAAAAGGTAACGGCGATTCAAACCTAAATGGGAAAATATCTGCCTTCATCATAGATAAAAAAAATTTTCCTGATTTTGAGATAGTTGAAATAAAAGACAAAATTGGGTTACTGACTGTAAAAAATGCACAATTAAATTTTAAAAATTATAAAATTCCAAAAAAAAACTTGATTGGTTTGAGAGGGGATGGTCTTCATATAGCATATAGTGCATTAATTGATGGAAGGTTAAGTGTTGCTGCGGGATCTATAGGAGTGATGGAGGATTGTTTGACAGAATCTATCAATCATTCTAAAGAACGAGTTCAGCATAATTCTCTTTTAGCAAAAAAACAGCTAATTCAACAACATATCGTACAAATAAAAGTAGCTATTGAATCATCTAAATGGTTAGTATATAAAACTGCACTTTTAAGGCAAAAATTACATGATTTTATAGAAAGTTTAAAAAATGAATATAGCGATTGGATATATAAGATATCAAAAGAAAATAAAGAATATCAAAAATTAAAAAATGAGGTAGATCTATTTGCCTCGATGGCAAAACTTAATGCTACCAATAACGCTTTTGATGTCTCTAATAGATCCATTCAAATTTTTGGATCTTTTGGATATAGAAAAACTAGCAGAGTTGCAAGGCATTTTTTAGATAGTCGAGCTACAACAATATATGAAGGTGCTAATGAAATACTTGAACTCAAAATTGCATCATTGCTGCTTGGAAAAGAGTATAAAGCTTACTGATAAAATATATAATTATCAAGTTATGTTTACTTAATCCTGACTTATATATTGAATGAACTTTAAAGTCAAGATATCAGTATCTTATTGCAGTTATCTGTAACTAGATTAATCCATTTTTCTATATATCCGACACAGACTTGACAGAACCAAATAATAACAGACTGAAATTAATACATATGCAAGGTGGGCATGGATACAGCCATAATCCCGAAGAATGAGTCTTCGAATAAAATTCATCTAGCATAAACGAAAAAAGATCTTTTATAATATCTATAGTAGCAAGTGAAGCAACTACCAATACTGCTATGGTACAGGAAAACCAGATGAATTGTATGTTCCTTTACCCTTCTTATTGGCCATTCTCTTTATCCTCTGTATGTTATATGGCAACTGACCCACGATAAATGATAGAATCTGTATAAATATAGTAAAAGGCATTAGGAATAGATTGGGTTTATCCTGTAGAATGTTATGAAAGTAGTTTTAAAGAGATACTTGATCTTGTATGCTTTTATCAAGCGGCATTAGGAAAGGTATCTATAATCAGAGAGAAATATCTATAAAACCGTTGATAGAACATTCACATTGTGCTTATGCTAGACCACCATATATGGATTTATGTTGTATCTGTAATTGTACTAATATGAATTTATTATATCATCTATAGTATACTATAATTATAAGTATGGAAATTAATTTAAATCGATAAAATCCATGATTGGAACTGGCACGTTGAATTAAAGATAAAAATAAGTGATTTTGAATAAAGACCAAGCATCATTAATTATTATATGGTAGGATAAATCCTACCCTCCTGTTTTTTCCTTCATATCTCATGCTCGGTATTGCTTAGAGAAAAATTTGACCACTTTATTGACCACTTTGACCGGTAATCTGACCAAGTTGACCGGCATTTTGAACATTTTTTAAAATAGTTGACCGCTTAGCATATGAAAATGACCCGATTCATCACAATCGACAATCATAGCTGAACAAAATTACTACAAGCTATCCATGAATCAAACGGCAATGTAACCTATACCAATTAACATAAATATCCAAACTACACGTTTGTCATCTGTTTATTTTCTTAATAAATCCTTTTAGGTAAGTTAATCCATTATTATCCCATATTCACTTGGCTCTTACCCGAGAATCGTTTGAAAAGTTATACCGATATGAACAGGATGTGAAAACAAAGGAAAGGATGCTCCTTGTTCTCAACGTAATTTATCAAGGGAAGGTATCTGCTGCTCAGGTAGCCAGAGACCTTCATCGCAGTAAAGCTTGGGCTTCAGATTGGCTAAAAAGATATGATAAAGAAGGTATAGAAGGATTAAAAACCAGACCTAAAAGTGGTAGACCATCCAAACTATCAGAAGAGATTATGTACCAGATTAAGAAAGAACTAAAAGAAAGCAACAATCAAGGATGGAGGACCACAAAACAGGTGGAAGAATTAATCATAAAGAAAAGCGGAATAAAATATCATTATATTCATATATACCGAATCCTCCGTAAATGGGGATTTAAACAGAAAGTACCAAGAAAAGTACATGTTAATACTATCGCATCTAAAGAGGAAAAAGGAATTCAAAAAAAAGACTACAGAACAGATACTTGTGGAACAACAACAAGATGAAGAGAAAAAAGGCTTTACGTTAGTATCTGTAGATGAATCCTTCTTCTTTTATGATTCTCTTGTAAAAAGGGTTTGGATTGATAAAGAGAATAAAAGACCTATAGTCCGAGTAACAGGCTCGCACCAACATTCATGTATTTTTGGAGACACAAGCATAGAGGGAAAGAAGAATCAACTATTCAGACAGTATGATGTATTCAACGGAGATACATTCCTTGATTATTTAAAGAAAATACATGCTAAATTTCCAAAATGCTATCTGTTTATGGACAAGGCATCACCACACTACAAGTCAAAGAAGGTAATCCGATATTTTGAAGAAAACCAAGATACGCTTATTCCTGTATACCTTCCAACTACCGCATCACCTGAATTTATGGTAATGGAAAAGGAGGTATGGAATGTATCCAAGCGTGATCTGCTTGTTCTAAAATATTATTCATCATTTGCAGATTTAAAGAATAAGATATCTCAGTATTTCAGGACAAAAAGATTCAATCTTGATATGAGAAACTATCTGAAGAGAGGTTCGCTGACATATGCTAATTAGTATATTTCAACGTATCCATAAAATATTTTATTCGTTTGATGTTTTCTATATTTTTAACTTGATTTTTCTTTTAAAGTAGCCATTTCTCTATCATTCATTGACATTTATTTGTAATCATGATTCCTGTACTGTCTATTGCAATTGTGATATAATTGTCTTTGAATTAATTGCTATCATTATATTTTACATCAATATCCAGCTGTTTATTCTTCTGCTTATTGTCCTGTAATTAGGAATAGAAGGTACTTTCCATAGACATGTCCTTGCACAATACCTTCGGTTTGTCTATAAGGAGGGTGAAATCACACTTTAGCATAACCAAGTAAGAAAAGAAAGGTATTTGGATAAAGAAATGACTCTTAATCCAACCTTGTCTTTATTTATCTCTTTTAATTCAGTATCTTAGTTGTTAATAATGTCAAATCCGATTAGTATTTCACCGCGTCGAACCATAGATTAATTTTAGTCGGAGACCATTT
>CAWISD010000028.1:0-12041 GCA_963838615.1 uncultured Nitrososphaeraceae archaeon | reverse complement strand
TAATTAGTATCAGGATCCAATTTAAATTGTTAATACCTTTTCTTTATTTTTTTAATTTCTATCCTATATGTAGTATCATTTTTAGATTAAGTGGATATATAAATAATAACTTATTCATGGTGTTCATCTTAAAGTGAAAGTCATTTGTTATATATTTTAAATATGTTCCTTGAGGTAACTTGAATTGTTAATTGCACATTTAAATATAGAACAAATAAAAAATGGAATTTAAATACTTAAAACCTATAAAAGGCAATCATAGATATTTTAATGCTTCTTATGAAAAGTAATTTCTTTCCTATTTTTTAGGCTTGTCTTTAAATATTTGAATAAGATTATCCATGTTATGGCTCTAATGTTTCCCTCTATTTTATGACCTAAAAGAAATAAAACAATTGCTACTCCGAATAAAATTAAACTATAGTAAGAATTTGTTTTTATATTTATAAAAAAACCTACAATTATCAATATCGCTATGATATATAATAACAATCCGATAGCATGTAGTATTTTATTAACTGGATGTTTGTGAGTATTTCTAATAGCTTTGAGTAAACTGAATCGCATTAATATAAAATAATAAGAGGTAATATTTCTAAATGTTGTTATAGAAATTAATCACAAAAATATTCGTATGATATAAATTTTGTTAAAATAGTATTTATAATCAAAAGGTCGCTTGAAGATTACACTTTGAAGAATTAATTTCAACTTTTTAAAAATTTCTTATTTTCTTTGGTCATTAATCTTTATCAATACTATTGTTGTATATTCAAATATTTAATTTAATAAATGATGATATTTGACTCTTAAGGTAGTCCTTTTAAAATAATGTAGGATTTTGATAAAAGTACATAACAATTTATTTAAATAATGCAATTAAAATTTTCGATATAAGAAATTTCATCATGATTTGATAGAGCCTTTGTATCGAATTGTTTAACATATTGATAATGATAATACATTTGATGATCACAAAAAAAATGGTATCAATGACTTTTATAATTGCTGTAGCAGCTATGTTTGTTTTTTCTAATACTCTTACGAATCAATTATTCGCTAAAACTAGCAATAGTAAAGTAAATACTGTTCAATCTCAGAATGACTATAAAAATTTTCAAAAGTGTCTCTCTAATGCTGGAGGTACACAAGGATATGCTACAAAACAAGAAATTAAAGATTGTTTTAATCCGATATATCTTCCCTCGGGCACTAACCAATCAAGCGCACAACCATCAAATACTGATTCCTCAAGTGTAAATCCTACAGGTATTGATTTCTCAAGTCCTGGACCCATTAGTGGTTAGTGATTTAGAACATTGGTAAAAATATAGATTAATAAATCTATGATAGAATATAAAATTACTTTTCTTTTTTGGTTTTTATATAAAGTACTATATTTATGGTCATTTCTACTTATGTCTTAAAATCTATATGAACTTTTACATTTTAGCTCATTGGATTGAGGCGATTCAAATTCTTGGGACGTTCAAAAAATATTTTTATTTTACAATGAGAAAATACGCTTTAGAATTAGTATTTATATTATTGGAAAGATCAAAAAACAGAAACCAAAACAAATGATATTAATAATAAATTAATTGTAGATTACATTTAAAACATTAAAGAAGGGAGTTAGATTGTAAATTTATTGTCAATCTTCATAAACAGTTATTTCCTATAGACAAAGAAGAATATAAACAAAAACTTGTAGGAAAATGGCTCTGTTCACTTAAGGCATAATTCCTTATTATGATAATCTACAAATAGATTCAACCAATTAATCACATGTTTTAGTTTACATTTCTTTTTTCTGCAAGGAAAGTAATCATCAAAGCCTTCATTGTTCTATCTTTTATGTACTGCATAGTTCTTTCAATAATGCTTTTCTCATCCTTGTATACAAAAGAATGAATATGATGTTTTAGTTTCAAGAATTTACATGCTTGAGGAGGATACCATGTTCCACCATTTGTGAAAACCGGATGGTTACTATGTTCATCCACAACTTCCGACATAAATCGTTCTGCAACGAACATCTCTCGTTCTTTTGATATGCTCATTCCAAGAATTTCTTTACTTTCAAGTTCGATAGTAGCAACCCAGAGCCATATGAATTCAAAGCCGACTTTAATTACCGTCTCATCTTTTTGTATACAAGAATACTCCGAGATTTTCTTTTTCTTAGAGCGATATTTTTTGTGGATTATATTTTTATATCCAGTTCCAAATAGAAACATGATTTCTTTTGATAAAATGCGATGATAGTCTTTCAGATGATCTTCTTAAAGAAAGACCTGAAATATAAAAATACAAACCACATTGTATGTATTCTGAAGGTGTTCTATTTCTAGAGTTCATAAAGGAGATGGAACACCTTCGAGCTATAGATTTATTGTTAAGTGAACAGAGCCAGGAAAATGATTGAATAAGTTTATCTATAATAATTAGATCTCTTGCATAATTAGAAACAATCTAGACTTTTCCTTCTTAATTCTATATGGATTTCTAGTTCTGTAGATTTAATATTCTATAGTTTATCAAGCCTGCAACTATGTCTGATACCTTGTTATATTTTCTCAGTTTGTTTCTAAATACATCTCTCATTATCCTATATTTTTTCAATCGACAAATGGTATGCTCTATCACTATTCTCATTTTAGAATGAATTTGATTATACTCTTTTTCTTCTTCTGATAAATCTTTCTGGTATCTCTTTTTATATGGTAGTGTATGATAGTTGTTCCGGAAAATCCGTTTCTACACCCAAATACCCTAGATCATACTACATTAACAACTTGTTTTGGGATGACAGGATGGTTATTCTTTTAAATATCATAGTCATGCTTCCTTCCTTTCTTATAGCCTATTTTATGAATGATATAGATCACGATTGTTAACCGTAATCTGATTCTTGACAGTATGTTTTTTCTTCTTACCGGAGTAGAATGTCTTTCTTTTTTCTTTATCGACAGGTCTTGGTATCTGCTGTTCAGTACAATCTATGAAAGCAAGAAAGCCAGGGAAATATTTCTCTACTTCCTCTGCTGGAGTTTTTAGCCTTTTTGTTATTGGGTATATCTTTTGTGGGATCGGTATACACAATCTTATCAGTCCCTCAATCTTTTGAATGTCTCGGCAAATGTTGCTTTGATCTAAATCAAATAAAATGCCAGCTAACGTGTAAGTAATCTAAAGGCGATAATACACCAAAATCATTACAAATCAATCTTTTAAATCCAGTTTGAAATGTCTACCTGCACCAATCTTTCTTTTTCTATTTTTTCTTTCGAATAAACGTTTTAACTCGTGTTTACAATATCTTTTTGTTATTTCCTTTTTATAGATATCATCAAATTCTTGCACTGTAAAGCCGGTAAATGATTTGAAAAGTAGTGGTTTTTTGGATAATCTCTCGTATGAAAGCAAAAAGAGAACAAATGGAGGAAAAACTAATGGTAATAAAGTTGTTTACAAGTAATTATGCAAGAGATCTATTATATGTAAAAATTTCAGGTTATGCTCACTTAACAATAAATCTATAGATCGAAGAATTCCTATTTTCATTGTGATTAGTAGAAATAACAGAATATCTTACTGTATATTGGTTATGGTTAGTATTTGTATTTTTCGGGTTTATCTTTAAGACGGATATATTAAATATTGTCATTATATTTTATCGAACGAAATTATGTATATCTATCTGGAACTGGTTTCATAAATACAAACCTCAAAGAAAGGTAACGATTTATTTCAAAATTATTGACGGTTTATGGACCGCATCCAGTATTTTCCGTAGGCGGTGGTGGTGTGCGGTATCCGCCACAAGGCCTGTCACTTTTTGAAACTACATAAACATGTTCATTTTTTGTATATAACTATGAGAAAAGTATCATTATTGAAAAGACAATTCAGCAGTACCTCAAGGATAGAACAATGAAAGTTTAGATGACTATTTTCCTTGCAGAAAAAAAGAAAGGATGTAAAATAGAATATGTACAGAATTGGTTACAGTCTTTTTGTAGATTATAATAGCAAAGAATTAGAAATCTTTAAGTAAACATAGCTTAATTTCAAAAATAACGTCTCGTATATATTCCTCATTATATAGAAATGTAGTTAACCCCTAAAAGTGATATTGAAAATTTATATTTTTTTAAATTATAATATCTTTAAAGTTATGCTAATACGATTAGAACGATCATTTATTGAAACTGGATCACGGTTAAACCCACCTTTTTCAGAGGCCGAGAAGAACGCATTAGCTGCAAGTATCGAATCAAAATATGATACTATACTATCTATAATAAAAGACCTTGAAGATAAGAAATTAAAATTAGAACCTAAGGTAATTGAATTGGGAAACATTGGTTCAAGATGTTTTAGCTCGAGTCTATATTACAGCGTGGATCCAGAGAATGACGACATACCATTACTAATAACCAATCTATTGCCTACTATTTCACCTGTTCGTATAGATATAATGGCGAAACTACAGCAGCAACAACAGCCAAATGACGTCAGTTCGAGTTATTTGAAAGCGGGACAAGTATATGATGATGGTGATATCCATTCTAAATATGTTAATGAAATGATAGAAGAAGACGAAGGAAGACGTCCAATAATATAGATATAAGTAAATAAGTATTTTGCAGAAATCAGTATCATTTATTTTTCTAATATAATCTTGTGCTCATTAATAACAGTAGAGGTTTCTTAAATATTGCCTTTAGAGGGAATCTTTTTTTCCGAAGTATTAGTATATCCGGATAATAAATAAGATGTTTTGCTAATTGAAAGTTTATTCATATGATGTTCTTCACGTTATATTTAATTTATGGAATAGTAGCAAGGACATGAGTTTTATAGTTATGCATTAAAGCAGTTGAGGTTCTAATTTATATACATCTTGTAATACTATTTCAAGTCTATTTGATAGAGTTGTTATCGCATAGAATATTGGAATAATTAAATCAGAAGCAGTTAAAGTTATCCAAGATTGTTTCATTTGTTAGTGAGACTATATCAGGTAATAAAATGATCTTGTTTATACGGATATTGACTATTGATACCTTTAGTGCCAATGAGTATTTGTAGAACTTATTATTTCGCTTAAATATGCATCTAGCGAATTACATAATTATTTTATTATTTGGTAGCAAACAGTATCTATCAAGTAAATCAATCAAGTCTGATACTTTGTTTACCCAATTATTCTCTTAATAACAGATTATCAAAGAATAATTGTAATATTTACATTTTAATTTGCTGATTACGAAAGATGTGTCAGCATTTTAGAAATTTTTCTAATGGTACTAATTATGCAAGAGATTATTATTTAAAGAATCAAATTTTTAAAGATTTATATCTATTAATTAGTATATTAATTATTAGTGATTGATATCAGTATGCAAAAATTTGATTTTGAAAATAGTATTGGATTTATAATCAATAGAACAGCAAAGGTGTTAATTCAAGCCTTTGATCAAGAACTACGCAAAAATTTTGGCATTACTTTTGGTCAATGGAAAATAATTATAACATTAGTAAACAATGATGATGGTTTAACTCAAAAAGAAATAGCCGATAAATTAGGATTAGAGGGCCCAACTCTTATTCCTATCATTGATAAATTAGAAAAAGATGGATTTGTAATTAGAAAAGTAGATAAGAATGACAGAAGAAATAATAGAATTTTTCTAACTGAAAAAACAATCAATTCTCTGGATCTAATGGTAAATTGTGGAATAAAAATAAAAAATATGTCTATGAAAGATATATCTGAACAAAATATTTCTATAACAAAAGATACATTAGAAAAAATGTGGAATAACATTCAAAATGAATTTAATTTAAATCCGATAATAGAAGATAAACGAAAAAAGAAATTCTACTACTCTAAGGAATCGGAATTAATACTAGATATAAAATAACATGGTGAGTAAAATAGAAAATATATTTAAAGTTGTAGTGAAACAAATGAAAAAATCAATAAAAAAAGAAAAAATTAATGAAATGGAAGAAACATTTTCAAAAGATACCTCCAAAAATCTAATTCTCAATCTAAAAGTCAAACTAAAATTCCATCATATGCTTGGAAAGTACTTGTCATTCTAAGTTGTATTGCAACTATGGTAATGTATGCAGAGACAATGTTAATACCCGCTATTCCAACTTTAATCAAAGATTTTCATGTATCATATGGATTATCCTCATGGCTTTTAACTGCCTATTTGATTTCTGGAGCAGTTATGACTCCAATAGCAGGCAAATTATCTGATATCTATGGAAGAAAAAAAATGTTATTAATAATAATGGCAATTTATGCAGGAGGTGTAATTTCTGGAGGATTTGCAATTAATATCTATACCCTGATAATTACAAGAGCAGTTCAGGGAGTTGGTATGGCAATGTTTCCAATTGCTTTTAGTATGGTTAGAGATCAATTTCCAAGAGAAAAAGTCTCCATTGCACAAGGTGCTATTACATCCATGTTTGCCGTAGGTGCAGTTATAGGATTATCAATTGGCGGAATTATTATTCAAAATTTTGGATGGAGAATGACATTTTTTACAATAATACCTATTTCTATAGCACTTCTTTTTATCATACGAAAGTTTATTCATATAAGCGATGATTATAATTATGATATTGACAATAATAAATTAAATAAAGATAATACTTAACAAGAGTTAAAAAAGATCAAAGTATAAAGAAAGAGAAAAAATCAACAATTCGAATCGATATTAAAGGATCAATACTATTAGCAATTACTATTACGTCATTTCTTCTTGCATTAACACTTTTACAATCTACACCTATGATGATAATTCAAATATTAATAATGGATTTTCTAATTTCTATTCAATATTTGAAAATGTTTTACCATTTATAGTATTAGGAATAATTTCACTTATCTCTTCATTTACGTTGAAAAACGTACAAAATCTCCATTAATGGATTTTAAAATTTTCATTAAACCTCAAATATTGATACCTAGTACAATAATAATGATTGTAGGACTTTCGATGTTTATGGTCTTTCAGACCATTCCAATTTTAGTACAAACACCAAAACCTATTGGATTTGGCGAAAACGCCATAGACACAGGAAGAGTTCAATTACCTTTTGCAATAGTGCTTTTATTATTTGGACCAACATCCGGAATCATCATATCTAAATTGGGATCTCTAAAACCCATTATCTTTGGTTCAGCCTTAACTACATTCGGTTTTGTAATAATATTGCTATTTCATTCATCAGAGTTATTAATTTCAACAGGTTTGGGCATATTATCTGCAGGGCTATCTCTAGCTGCCGTTGGAGCAATGAATATAATTATTCTATCTTCACCACGAGAATATTCTGGAGTAACTATTGGAATGAGCAGTATGTTAAGAATAGTAGGTAGCTCCATTGGTCCTGCTCTTGCTGCAATGTATATGCAAACTAATCAATCAGTAATTAATGTTAAAGGAATAGTGGAATCATTACCTTCATCATTTTCATTTGATTTGATATTTCTTACTGCAGTAATATTTCAATTGTATCGATATTATTATCCATATTATTAAGTATAAAAAATGAAAATTACTATGTAGAATATATGAAAATACCCCATCTCATCAAAATATTTTGAAATTTATATTATTAAAACTACTTTTATTTATTATCGAGTAAACAAATTGATAATATAATTCAAATAATAATTATATTGTACGATTTTAAATTTGCATCATTTTAATTAACCATGAAACTAGAATACCATGATCAAATCATAATTCAAAGCAGACCCATAATTGGAACATCTTTTTATTCTTTTAATTGGAATCTTAAACATAGATGTGCCAATTAGTATAAATACTCCAATAAATTTCTAAAAACCTAGTGAAAAATTTTCAATCATGTTAGCGTATATTTATTAAATGACATAGATTAAATGTTTAGATAAAAATACAATTATTCTAAATGATATCATATATACCTATATCAGTAAAATATATTTTTAAAATTATAGATTTTCTGTAAAATGAATAGAGCCAAACAGATATCAGATATCTGCAATTATGATCAATGAATGAGAAGACTTTATGCACTTTTAATTCGAATTTAATGAATTAAAAAATAAAGAGATACTCGCATAATTAACACCATTAGAAAAATTTTATAATTTCTCAGTAATTTTTTATAATATTTATACTTTAATTTGTTAATTATGATCAAGATGTGTCAGCTTTTTAGAAATTTTTCAATGGTGTTAATTATGCGAGAGATCTAAGGATTAAAATTATTCTTAAATATGCAAATATCTAAATATATAATAAAATGGATTAGATCGAATTTACTTTTAATTGATAATTAATATTCTTGATTTGGAAAATTCATTGATGTTAAACATATGGATTTTTGTAATATTAAAGAATCATATCAACATTAAAAAATATGATTTAATCCAATAATCAATAGAGTAATTATATTAAGATGTGACTTGTTTGCAAAAAACTTGGTCAATTAATTTGAGTATTTCATATATATATTGAAAGAAAAGTATGACTACAATAGTAGGTATAAAAACAAAAGAAGGAGTTGTACTTGCATCAGATAAACGAGCAAGTAAAGGATTTTTTATTGGCTCTAAAATAGTGCAAAAAATATCCAAAATAGATGATACATTGGCAATTGCAATTGCTGGGCAATTGTCCGATGCAGAACATTTGATTAAAGTTGCAACTGCTGAAAGAAAATTAATTGAACTTAGACGAGGGTTTCCATTGAGTGTAAAAGAATCTTCAAGGTTAATTGCAAATTTGGCGTATTCTGGTCTTAAGAACTATCAACCATATTATGTTGAACTATTAGTTGCAGGAGTCGATTCCAAAGGTGCACATGTAAATGTTGCTGATATGAGTGGTGCAATAACTAATGAAGATTATGCTGCATCAGGCTCTGGCGCTCCCATAGCATATGGTGTTCTTGAAAGTTTGTATGGTAAAGAAATGACAAATGAGGATGCAAAAGAGGTTGCAAAAAAAGCCATTTTAGCCGCAATGGAGCGAGACCCTGGTTCTGGAAATGGAGTTGACGTATTGATTATTCCAAATCTGCTGGCTGTGCCTCAAATTAAATGAGGAAAATAGGATAGGAAGAAACGAAAAAGAAGAGGAGAATGAGAGAAAATAATGTCAGAAGTTAATAAGGATCTCAATATGGCTTTGGAAATGCAAGAGTAGATATCCCTATTATTATGGGAAAGGCGGCAGACTTGTATTAGTAGATAATGCAATTGAAGCAGTAAATAAAGGATCTACAACAATTGGAATAAAAACTCCAGAATTTGCATTGATTTCAAGCCATATTAAACCCACGTTACCTTTAGTTGATCCTAATGAAAAAATATTTACTATTGATAAACATATAGGAGCAACAGGGGCAGGATATATAGCAGATATTGAGCAATTGATTGAAGAAATTAGGTTACAAGCACAAAAACATAGACTTTCATACGAAAGTCCAATAGATGTAAAATCTCTTGCAAAACATCTTAGCACCTATCTGCATAATTATACAATATATGCAGTTAGGCCACAGGCTGCTTCAATAATAATTGCAGGTGTAGATGAAAGCGGACTTCAATTGTATCAGGTTGACCCAAGTGGAACTTATCTAAAAGGCTCTGGATTTGCTATAGGCTATTCATCGGATATTGCTTTGGAAGTAATTCAAAAAGGATATAACAAAAATATGACCGCTAAACAAGCATTGGAATTATCCAATAGTGCAATAGAAAAAGCAATTGGTGAAAAATCTGTAGTAGAATCAGGTATAGTTACAATAGAAGATGGTTTTAAAAGAGTATAAATATAGACCATTATTTTTATTATTAATAACTTTTTAATATACAACAATATTTTATGTTTTTAAATAATTTTTTATTTGCAATGTTTTAATAGTGCTGATGATTATATGATATAGAATCTAATAGATAAATTTAAATTTTCATTATTTAACAGATACATAAAGTAGTAGTATAGAATATTAGATATTTTAATATTCAATATTATTTGATTATTTATTTGATTTGTATTTGATTTATTTGTATAGGTAGAATTATATTCTTTTGGTATAAATCTGCATACTCCTCTGGTATTTCATATTCTTCTTCTTGTAAATTGCTTTGAAGAATTTTTATTATCTCTCTCAACTATTCTATTTGAATATGACATTGCTTCAATCTTTTCTTTATCCGATACTGCATTAGTCTCTATAACGATATATTCTGATACTATATTTACATTAATTTGAAATAATTTATCAGTTATTGTATTTGTTAATTGCTATCCATTGAAGAGTAAAACCTGTTTCTTTTTTAATTAAACCAAACCATCTTAAATTGCCAAACCATTTTCCAATTAAATGATTTACTATTAATTCTATATTGTTCTTTATTGGAATTCGTATTTGAATTAATTGATTAAATCTTTTTTTTGTTTTTTTTTGTTTCAAATAATTCTGTCTTCTTCTTCTTCTAATTGGCTATTTTCAATATTATCTTTTGATAAAGGAATATTTTTTTTAATTAGTTTGTATCCATGAGGTGTTTTTTCAATCAGATTTAAATATCCAAGTCTTTTTAATGCTCTTGTAAGGCTCTGCTGATGAATATCGAGTTTTCTCTCTAATGCTTTAAAGGAATATGTCGACCATATTTCTTCATTCAATAATGACTAGAATTTTCTTGTCGTTATTACGAAGATCATTAATAGATATAGGATATGAATCATCATCGGGGACTAGTCTGATACTTTAACAGTTGCAAGTGGTTGATAATTGTCATTTATCATAATAGTAGTTTGATTTTGATTTTTATCATCAAATTGATTAAATTAAATACACTTTGAAAATTCCTGTTGCTTTCTCAATAACCTTGGTATCAACAATTTTGATATTTGCATATTTTTATTCATGTCATAATTCCATAATTACGATATAATTATAAGAGTTGATGTAAAAATTTCTTCATACAATTATCAAATTCATTATCGGATAATTTTTTTCCAATTCCATAAGTAAAACTGCATCAGTTCCTACTAAATACTTTATTTTTAGAATTTTGATATTATTGCATTAATTATAAAAGATAATATAATGATAATAAGCCCATTAATGAACATAATTAAACTCAAATTTTCGTAACAAAAAATTCTAATCATCAAAAAAATTTTTAAATAAAGAAATAAAATTGAAGAATATTTAGTTAATTCCAAATATAAATGAAGTAAATAATAATTAATGAATGTCAATTGAATGAATTTGTGAATGTGAGAAAATATATGGACTATAAAATAAATAATACTATTACTAAAATTATAATAAAAAATTTAACTGAGAATGAAATCTCTAATGTAGTAAAGTTGCAAAAAGAATCTTTTGCAGATATGGCAATTTATAGCGCAACTTGGTCAGACTCTTCCTTAGAAATCACATTCGTGTGTTTCCAGAAGGTCAGTTATACGCAGAATTTGACGGAAGATTGGTTGGTTCGTGCAGCAGTCTAATCGTATCTTTAAAGACCGATTACGCAGACCATACTTGGAGCGATATTACAGAATTTGGATCATTTTCCAATCATAACCCCGATGGCGATAGTTTTTATGGGGCGGATATATCTATTCATCCTGATTTTCGCCATAAAGGTATTGCGACAATGATGTATGATGCAAGGAGGAATTTAGTTATCAAACTTAATTTACGTAGAATAATAGCTGGTGGACGATTGTTTGATTACTGCAAATATGCAGACATAATATCAGCGGATGAATATGCGAAAAAAGTAGTAAAGGGAGAACTTGAGATCCAGTTTTATCCTTTCAACTGAAAAACGGATTCAAATTCATTAAAATACTTTCAAATTATCTTTACGATAACGATCTTTAAATTATGCTAGTTTTGTAGAATGGCTAAACCCCAATTATAGGACATCTATGTGATTATTATAAATATGTCAATTATAGATTGTCATACCCATCTCAATATATATAATG